>JAGLDW010000715.1 GCA_023145395.1 Lentisphaeria bacterium
TTCACGGGCGCGATTGGCGTCTGGGTGGGTCAGGCATCCCACACGACCGTGTCGCACAACGAGATCTGCGATATGACATACAGCGGCGTGTCGCTGGGCTGGGATTGGTCGGGGCACAAGAGCACCAGTCATCACAACATCATCGAGTTCAACCACATTCACCACCTCGGGCATGCCCGGATGAACGACATGGCGGGTGTCTACACGCTGGGCCTCAGCCCGGGAAGCATCATTCGCAACAACCTGATTCACGACATACAGGCCTATCAGTCCCCCGGTGGCTACTGCCTCGGTGGCGGCATCTATCTGGATCAGTCCTCCGGAGATCTCACGGTTCGTGACAATGTCTGCCACACGATTTCGAACACAGGATTTTTCTTGCACCACGGGACGCGCAACCGCATCCTGAACAACGTGTTTGCGGAGATCGCGGGTCTCGGGCGCATTGGCTGGAGCCTGTATTTCAGTTCGCGCCTGGCTGCGGCCGACAGTGGCAACGAGGCGGTGGGAAACATCGTGTACGGCGCCAGCCCGAAGACGGCGAAGGCCACCCAGGCCGCCGCACGGGGGAAGAAGAAGGGGACGCCCTACGACTTTGTCGCGGCTGACCGGAATGTCTACTGGGCCACGGGCGAGGTGCCTCTCACGTTCAGCGATCGGGCGGATGATGCTCCTGAGAAACTGCTCGATTTCGCCGCATGGCGAAAGACTGGGCATGATGGAGCATCGTTGGTCGTGGACCCGATGTTCGAGGATCCAGCTGCTCATGACTATCGGCTGCGCGCGGAATCCCCGGCTCGGGCATTGGGCATTTCGTCGATCGATGTCTCGAAAGCCGGGCTCTACGGAGATGCGAAGTGGCGGGATCTGCCCCGGGGTGTTGTCTTCCGCAAGCTGGACTCCGCAGTCCCTTTCCTGCCCGAAAAACTGCTCTTTATCGACGAGGACTACGAGGGGGACAAGCCTGGCACGGTGCCGCCGGGCGCGAAATATGAGAATCGACAGAAGGGCGCTGTGATCGAGGTGACCGATGCGCTGGCGGCGGATGGGAGGAAATGTCTGAAATTTGCGGACGCTCCAGGACTCCCGGCCTCCTACCATCCCGCGCGGACATGGGGGAGTCTTCAGGTCCACACCGGAACGGTCAGGTTGAGTTTCGATGTGCTCAACAGCGCGGAACGTCCGGCCACGCTCTGGATCGAGATGCGCGACTGGCGAAAAATGCCCTACAAAGTGGGACCGACGCTGACGTTTCGACCCGATGGGATGCTCGAACTTGGGGATGGTCGGGAGCTGCCCTATGCGCACGGTGTCTGGCACCATGTCCAAATCATCCTGCAGCTGGGCGAGGACGCCCCGGATTCCTTCCAGATGACGTTTGGCCCAAAGGGCGAACGAAAGGCAGAGATGACGGTGGCCTTCAAGCACAAGGACTTCGAGGTGCTGACCTGGCTCGGTTTCGTCGCCGCGGACGAGGATCGCCAGAGCGAGGCGTACATCGACAATCTCAAGCTGACGATGGACTGACGACTCCGTCAGGGCAGCGGGGTGAGGAGATCGTGCTTGTAGAGATGGGTGATCAGCCGGACATCAAGCGCGTGTCCGGCCTTGTAGGAGACGATGTCGGCGGCGAGGCGGCCCTTTTCGACGAGGGACAATGCGGCGACGAGATCGAGAGTGGCACGGTGCCAGACAGCCTCCAGCGACTTGTCATTGTGCATGAGTTTCGCCTCGTTGGCATAGCTGTTTCGTCCGGCGATGAGGATGTTCTCCCCCGTGTATCCAAGGTTTCGGATATCGGCGAAGAGCTTGCCGGCCGAGCGCACGAACCACCATTCGAACCGTTTGCAGTTGGTGCGCGCATGCGCGCCGTGGTGGAACGCGCCGTCCCAGACGTCGAAACGGATTCTCTGCTGGCCGATGACCGTGTCGAAGTCGATGGCGCAGTCGATGCTCAGCTTGCGGTTTCCCTCTTCGGGAGGCGACACGTGGAGAAAGCTGCCGCTCGGTCCCATGAGTGTCACCGGTTCCTTGACGGTCCAGTAGGTCAGGGGGCGATCGGGGTTCGTCACCAAGCCCACTTGGCGGATGGCGTCGATGATCGGCGCGCTGCCCGCATTGAAGAGCGGCGGGTCTCCGCCGTGCACGCGGACCATGGCGTCGTCGAGCCCGATTCCGAGACGGAGAGCGATGATGTGCTCGATCATGCGCAGGTAGTTGTGCGCGCTTCCGCTGCGCAGGACGATGCTGCGCTTGGTGTCCCACACGTTGCGCACCGACACCCGGATGGGGAGTTGCTCCTCGAGGTCCGTCCGATCGATCCACCAGCCTTCCTGCTTCGCCGGTTCAAAGTGGAGGGTGCTGCGTTCCTTGCGGGAATAGGTGGAGGGGCCGGTGACGTAGAAGGGCGCGCCGAGGGTGGTGCGGTGGGTCGCCGGACTCCAGTCCACGGGCGCCTCGCGGGTCTCGTCGATCTCGACGGCCGTCCACGCTTCGATGCTCCGTTTCCAGAGGTCGCGGTCTCCACCGAGGAGACGGGCATTTCCAAGTTCGGCTGTGGTGATAAGACGCATGCGCTTCCTAGTCTGGGTTATTCATGAACGCCGCGGCGAGAATCGCCGGCGCCTGAAACCGTACGATGGCGGTCCCGGAGTCGCTGGGCGCTCTCGTAGTACTCCAGAGTCTGCTTCAGTTCTTCGGTCTTGGGGCTGAGGCGCACGGCTTGTCTCTGGCGGATCACTGCGTCGTCGAGCTTACCCAATGCGTACAGGATACGTGCGTATGTATCGATGATGGCACCATCTCTGGGCTCTCTTTCAAGAGCATGCTCGGCGGTTGCGAGGGCGATATCGAGGTTTCTGTATGCCAAGTCCCTGTTGGTGACCAGAGTCCAGGCGATGGCGTTCGCGGTGTCCGCATCCAAGTCCCTCACTTGGATATCCTCATAGTATTTCCGGAACGTCTGTGGATCCTTTCGTTCCTGCGCCAGGGAGGTGACCGCCATCAGGTAGGGGATGTTCGCGGGATTGATGGCTAGGATCTTCTCCGCGGCTTCGAGGGCGGCTTTGCCATTTTTCTGGCGTATCGCGGTGGCGTATTTCCGTTCGTACTTCACAATGCGCATGTCGTATTTGCCATCGAGCGCTTTGATGAGCACGCCGCCGGCCAGGCCGGGGATCCCTCGCCAGATCAGTTTTCCCCGGCGGTCGATCAGGAAGGACACGGGTGCTTTGAGCATGCCGTCGAAGAATTCGTCCACGAAGTCCGCGTCGGGCTTCCCGACGAATGCCGGCAGCATGTGCCTCCTCTTCAGCAGACGCTCGTATGCGTCCTCGTCGCCCTGCACCACAAGTGCGGCCACTGCGAGCTTGCCCCGGTGGCGGTTCTGCAGTTTCACGAGATGGAGTAGAGCGGCCTGCGCCGCAGGCGTGCCGGGCTGGAGGAAAGTCAGCATCGTGACCTGCTCCGCATAGTCCGGGGGGACGCCTTGAAGCCGATGCACGCCGTCGAGCTTAGGCGCGCGACCGCCCAGCTCCACGGCGCACACAGTGGCGGCCGTGAGCAGAAGAAGACACAGTGCTTTTTGGGATGTCTTCACGTTTTCTCGAATCTTCGCTCCCCCGGGACAAGCCCGGCGGCGGCGGGACCTCTCGGTCAGTCGATCGTGACTTCCTTGCCGGCGGCTGCGCTGCGGTAGATGCCATCGAGGATCTTCTGCACGGCCAGGCCCGCTTCACCGGGAGCCTCGAGAGGCGTGTCAAGCAGGATGGCGTTGACCCAGTTCTGCAGTTTGTCCACGAACAGACTGCCAAACTCGCTTTTTGGCAGGAAGTTTGGCGTTGCGTTGATCATGGTGTCGAAACGGTCCGTGAAGATGCCCGGCGGATCCCAGTTTCCGCCGCCCTTGGTGCCGGCGAAACTGAAGTTGAAGATGTTTTCCTTGATGTGGGCGCAGAAGGACGCCTCGATCTGCATGATGGCGCCGTTGTCGAAGCGGATCTGCCCCATGGCCATATCCTCGACCGTGTAGGTCTTCCAATCCCAGTTGGGCCAGGAGGACACGGTCTTCGAGGGTTTGTCTCCCATGAACGTCCAGGTGTTGCCGGATGCCGCGATGGGCTTTGGAGAACCCATGGTGTAGTGGGCGGCCTCGATGATGTGGACGCCGATGTCGATCATGGGGCCACCGCCCTGAAGTTCCTTTTGGCCAAAGACGCCCCAGTTCGGGATGCCGCGGCGGCGCAGCGCCTGGCATTTGACGAACATGATGTCGCCGAACTCGCCGGCTTCGCGTGCCCGGACGAGCATTTTGGTGGTGGGATGGTAGCGGAACTGGAAGCCGGCGACGAGCTTCACGTTGTTCTTCTTGGCTGCCGCAATCATGTCCTCGCACTCGGCGGGGCTCATGGCCATGGGCTTTTCAGTGAGCACATGGCAACCGGCGTTGGCGGCGGCGATCACAGCCGGGGCGTGGACGCCGTTGGGAGTGCAGACATCCACCGCATCCGGCTTGATCTGCTCCAGCATGTCCTCCCACTTCTCGTACAGGTTCTCGATCCCGTACTTCTCTTTCATGACCGTCAGGCGCTCGGGTTTGATATCGACGCCGGCGACAATCTCCACTTCGGGAATCTTCGTATAGGCCTTGATGTGCGTTTCACTGATGCCACCGCAGCCGACAATGGCGACACGCACCTTCTTGCCAACGGTTTTCTTCTCTTCCGTGGCGAACGATTCTGTTCCGACCGACTCGTTGCTCATGGGATGGATCCTTGCTTTGAGTTTGGGATCGAGATCACCGCGAGTTTTTTCGCGGGGGCTCTCGCTAGGCGAGGTGTTTTTTCACACGTGCGGCGATTCCCTCGGCCGTGATTCCGTATTTTTCGGCGAGAATCGAGTAGGGTGCGGAGTCTCCGAAGTGGTCGATGCCGATCTTCAGCCCGGCGCAGCCCGTGTAGCGGTCCCAGCCGAAGGTCGTTGCCGCCTCGACGCTCACGCG
>JAGLDW010000716.1 GCA_023145395.1 Lentisphaeria bacterium
CGCGCAGGAGTCCGGCTGCTTCGAGAGTGGCGCCCACTTCGGATCCGGTCGCGATGAGAATGCAGTCGAAATCGGCGTCTTCGTCGAGCACATAGGCGCCCTTGGCCAAATCGATCCGTGCAGCCATCTCGGGGGAGAAATTCGGCACAGTTTGGCGGGTCAGGAACAATGCCACGGGACCGTCGGCCCGGAGCGCGGTCGCCCAGGCGTGCGCGACTTCGTGGGACTCCGCCGGACGGACAACGGTCATCCCCGGGATTGTGCGCAGCATGGCGACCTGTTCGATCGGCTGATGCGTCGGCCCGTCTTCTCCCACGAAGATGGAGTCATGGGTGAAGACATAGACTTCGCGAAGCTTCTGCAGTGACGCTAGGCGGATGGCGGGTTTCATATAGTCGGAGAACACGGCGAAGGTGCTGCTGTAGGGGATGGCGGCGCCTGCGAGCGCCAGCCCGTTGGCCGCCCAGCCCATGCCGAGTTCGCGCACGCCGAAATGGATGTTGCGACCACTGCGGCAGGCGGGGGAAAAGTCGCCTTCGGCCTTCAAGTGGGTCTTGGTGGAGGGATTCAGGTCGGCGGAGCCACCCGTGAGCGAGGGAACAAGCTCCGCCGCTTTCTGCATGATCTCGCCGCTTGAGTTGCGGGTGGCCGTATCCTTTTCCGGGACGGCCGCAAGCAGTTCCTCGAGAATGTTCTCCGGCACGATCCTACCGGTCAGCTTGGCAAGCAGCTCCGCCTTGTCGGGGGAGGTCCCCTTGAAGGAATCGAGCTTTGCGTTCCACCCAGCAGCGCTCGCTGTAAGCTCGGCCACCCGGCTTGCCATCATGGAGCGTACCTCGTCGGGAACCTGGAAAAAGGCATCCGGGTCGAAGCCCAAGTTCCTCTTGGTGGCGGCGAGTTCCTCCTCGCCCAATGGGGCGCCATGGCTCTTTTCGCTGCCGGCGAGGTTTGGCGAACCAAAGCCGATGGTGCTTTTGCCGACGATCAGGACTGGCTTGCCCTCGACGGCAACTGCCTGGTCGAGCGCGTCCTGGATCTGGTCCGTGTCGTGGGCATCGACGGTCAGCACATGCCAGCCATAGGCTTCGAAGCGTTTTGGCACGTCGTCGCTGAAGGCGATTTCCGTCTCGCCCTCGATGGTGATGCCATTGTCGTCGTAGTAGACGACTAGGTTGTCGAGCTTCTGGTGTCCGGCGAGGGCGCATGCCTCGTGACTGGTCCCCTCCATCATGCAGCCGTCGCTGGAGAGCACGAACACGCGCTGGTCGAAGAGGTCGCTGTCCATGTTGGCGGCGAGCTGTTTGAGGCCGATGGCCATGCCGACGCCGGTGGCCAGACCCGAACTGAGCGGGCCGGTGGTGACTTCCACCCCATCCGTGTGTCCGAACTCGGGGTGGCCCGGTGTCAGGCTGCCCCATTGGCGGAAGTTGGCCAGGTCGTCGGTGGTCAGCCCGTACTCGAAGAGATGGAGGAGCGAATAGAGGAGCATGGAGCCGTGTCCGGCGGAGAGGATGAAACGGTCTCGCCCCAGCCATTGCGGATCCGCGGGATTGTGCCGCAGGCATTTCGTCCAGAGCGTCAGCGCGTAGTCCGCGCAGCCCATGGGCATGCCGGGATGTCCACTGTTCGCCTTTTCCACGCCGTCGGCTGCCAGGAGACGTACTGTGTCAACAGCCTTGATGAGTGATGTGTCGGCCATGTGCTGGTTCTCCAATAGGTTCTTCCGGCGCTATCTGGCCGGCTTTTGCGTTCTGAGGTATCCCTCGATGAATAGGTCGATGTCGCCATCAAGCACAGCGCTCACGTTGCTGGTCTCGATATTTGTGCGCAGATCCTTGACCATCTGATAGGGCTGGAGGACGTAGGAGCGGATCTGGCTGCCCCAGGCATTGTCGCTCTTGTTGCCGTACTCGGCCTCCTGCTCCTTCTGGCGTGCCTCCTCCTTGGCCTGGTAGAGGCGCGCCTTCAGCACCTTCATGGCAGTGGCGCGGTTCTTGTGCTGCGAACGCTGGTTCTGGCAGGTGACGACGATGTTCGTGGGCAGGTGCGTGATGCGCACGGCGCTGTCGGTCTTGTTGACATGCTGCCCGCCCGCGCCACTGGCGCGGAACGTGTCGATGCGCAGATCCCCGTCGCTGATCTCCACGTCGATGTCGTCGTCGATCTCGGGGGTGACGCCGACGGCGGCGAACGACGTGTGGCGCCGCTTGTTCGCATCGAAGGGAGAGATGCGGACCAGCCGGTGGACGCCGGCCTCGCACCTCATGTGGCCGAACGCGAACTCTCCGCGCACCATGAGAGTGATGCTCTTGATGCCCGCCTCGTCGCCTGCCTGATAGTCCAGGATGTCATAGGAGAAACCACGCTTGTCCATCCAGTGGGTGTACATGCGGTAGAGCATGTTGGCCCAGTCGCAGGACTCGGTGCCGCCCGCTCCGGAGTGCACGGTCACGATGGCGTTGTTGCGCGACATCTTGCCAGAGAGAAAGCTGACCAGTTCCAGCTTGTCGAGGTCTTCGGAGAGGCTTTCCCAGCCATGGTCCGCCTCAAGCAGGAACTCGGAATCCTCCCCTTCCATCTCCGCCAGTTCGCCCAGCGCCTCGAAGTCCTCCACCCGGGATGCGACTCGGTTGAAGGGTTCGATGACGCTCTTCAGGGCGCTGACCTCGGACACGGTCTCCTGCGCGATTGCACGCCGGTTCCAGAACTCCGGATCGGCCATGGTTTGCTCCAACTTCGCGAGCTTGCTCTTCCGCTCGGCCAAGTCAAAGAAACCCCCTCAAGTGATCGAGGCGTGTTTGCGCCTCTTTCACTTTGCTTTGCAGTTCCTCGGGTGTCATCGGGATGTGTTTCCTTTATCTATGGAAGTCGGCACGCGGTTGGTCGCGGTTTCCATTCCCCAAAATTGCAGAGGCATACCATAACGCTGTCTCGATGGCATTTCACTTCCTAGATTCGTCATGCTGGCTGTTGTTCGTAATGAACGGGGAAAATGCTATGTTTGCGAGGTTGTTGGAGGCTCGGTCTCCCTGCTTGACAATGGGCTGTTTTTTCTGTCTGAGGGGTCTGGATTGATGCAATTTGTACGACGTGGCGGCGTATGCGTGGTTGGCGCGCTGTTTTTGTGTTTGCAGGTGTATGGGGGGAAGCTCTACGAGGATGGCGTGATCGCCTGTGTGGCGGAGTCGGTGATCACAGCGCACGACGTGGCGTTGGAGGCGCCGTACGGCGGCAATGCGGTGCAGCGGGCGGTGGCTCTGGTCGAGCGTGAGCTGATCTGGGCCGAGTTTCAGAGGCTGGGGATTGACGTGCCGATGGAACCGGTGCAGTCGCGGCTCGACCGGCTTGTCTCGGAGCGCGCCGGCGGGGACCGGGCGAAGTTCGAGGAAATGCTGGACAAGGAGGGGCTCCGCATCGACGAGTTCGAAGGGCGCATCGAGAAGCTGGTGGTCGTCGAGATCATGATGCGGGAGCACGTGTCCCGGCATGCGGACACATCGCCTGAAGACGTGTTGGAATTCTATCGCGCACATCCGGACCGGTTCGTCAGGCAACCGCGATTCCGCATGCAGCGGATCATGCTGGCCAAGGACAAAAAAGGGCGCTCCCTCGAGCAGGTGCGGCAGCTTGAAAAAACAATCAGGACAGAGCTGGACAAGGGAGCGTCTTTCGGAGAGCTTGCCAAGAAGTACTCGGACGGCGCCAACCGGGAGAATGGGGGGATCACCGATTGGTTGAAGCCCGCCGACTTCGCCATGCTCGAGAAAATGCTCGCCAAACTGTCGCCTGGCGAGGTTGCCTCCGAGCCCCTGGATCGGCCCGGCGCCATCTACTTCATCAAGCTCGCGGATCGCGAGGATGGCGGTGCGCGCTCCCTGGACGGTGCGCTCAAAAAAGAGATCAAAAGGCTTTTGGATGCTCGGGACGAGGTGGGTCGTCGGCAGGAGTATCTGCATGAGGTTGCCAAGCGGCATTTTGTCAAGATCCACGAGCCTGCCGTGCGGACGGCCTTTGAACGTGATGCGGCAGCCGTTCTACAGGAGTTCGACGCGGCACTGGACCGCGCCCGCGAAAGCGCCAAAGCCGGAACTTCGCCTCGCTAGCAATCCGATCTGTGAACAGTCCTGCTCTGCAGGGTGAAGAGTTTCGCGTGCCGATTCCAAGGAGTCCACAGTCATGATCCTGTCCCGAAGTCCGTTGTTGGCCGTTTTCCTGTCCGCTGTGCTGCTCGTCTGTGGACCCATCGCCGCGCAGGCACTTGGGGGGCAGGTCGATGTGGCAAAGGCCAAACGCGGCGGGAATCCCTCCCTCTGCCTCGTCGCCTTCGAGGGCTCTGCCACAGCGAAGGCGCACCTTCTCCGCGTGTTGAAGCAATGCGACTGGTTCACGATTGTGCCGACGGGCGCCAAGGCGTCCTACCGGCTCTCCGCCCGTCACACCGATGGAGCGAGCCCCGGCCTGTCCGCCCGTCTTGTGGACGGTGGCGGCAAGACCTACGAGGCACAAAGGCGTGCGGCGGGCGGCGGGGATGCCGACGAGATCTACTACACAGTGGTTGACGATCTCCTCAGAGCCGTGTTCAAAGTCCCCGGCCTCTGTTCTCGGCCCATCGCCTTTGCGGTCGCGGGAAAGAATAGCCAGAAGGAGATCTACACCTGCCGATTCGACGGGACCAAGGCCACGCGCCTGACCCACAACGGAACGATTAGCACGGAACCGTCATGGGGTTTGAATGGGGATGCGTTGGTGTACACGGCCTACTCGGCAAGCACGACTAGCGTCGTTCTTCTCGACATGGTTCGTGGACGGCAGCGGAGACTCTCGCGCTTCAAGGGCCTCAATGCCGGCGCGGTTCTCTCCCCGGACGGCAAGTGGGCGGCCTTGTGCCTAAGCCGGGGCAAGCGCATTGATCTGTATCTGCTGTCGGTCGAGACGGGGCAGGTGCACCAGGTGACCAACGACCTCGCAACCGAGTCCAGTCCCTGCTGGTCGCCGGACGGGCGCTATCTATGCTATGTGTCCGACAAGGCTGGGAGTCCGCAACTCTACGTGTTGCCCGCCGCCGGCGGGAAGTCCGTCCGTCTCGTCCGCGATCGTGTCGAGGCGGTTTCGCCGGACTGGTCCGCAGTGTCGAACCGCGTCTGCTTTGCGACCCGTCGCGGGCGTCAGTATGTGATTGCCTACGTCGATATGGCCGACAAGACCCGGGAGCGGATCGTGGTCACCCAGACCGCCGGAGACTGGGAGTCGCCCTGCTGGGCGCCAGATGGTCGGCACATTGTCTGTTCGCGTCGGCTGAAACAAAACCGATCCTTGTGGATGGTGGACACAGTTCGGCATCAGACCCTGCCCATCACGGGCGCTGGAGACCATTCGCTGCCTAGCTGGGCAACCGCGAAGTGATAGTGGTGTGGGACGCCCCCGGACCGCGAGTGTTCTAGAAATCCTCTCTGTTTCTTTGGGGTCAGCCATGCGCGAGCGCGTTTGCCATCTGCCATCTCCTCCAGCCAAAATCTTTCTTGTGGGTGTTGGCGGAATCGGCATGAGTGGGCTCGCCCAGCTTCTAGTGCACCAGGGCTACGAGGTCGCGGGCAGCGACCGACAGATGTCCGGACCAGGGCGGGATGAGTTGTTCGAAAAACTCACGTCCATCGGCATCGCTCTCTTTTCCCAGGATGGCACTGGCCCGCGTTCTTTTGCACCCGATCTACTTGTGGCCTCCGCCGCCGTGGAGGAGGACAATCCCGACTTTGTCGCCGCTCCCGACACGCGTCGTCTCGGGAGGGCGCAGGCGCTTGCCTCCGCGCTGAACCGGACGGAGACGATCCAGATTGCCGTAGCAGGCTCGTGCGGGAAAACCAGTGTCACGGGGTGGCTTGGTTGTTCGCTGCGTGCGCTCGGATATCCCGTTCTCGTTGTCAACGGAGGCTATGTCCTCGACTTCGAGACGGCTCGCTCCGCCGGTAATTTTCACGCCGATCCATCGCCGCGATTCTCGGTGTACGAAGTGGATGAGAGCGACAAGAGTCTCGTGGAGTTCCAGCCGGATCATGGACTGCTTCTGAACATTGGTGCGGACCACTACGAACGGAGCGAATTGCTCGATGTCTTTGGGCGGTTTCTAGACCGATGCAGGGAGTCCGTGACGCTGCCCGCCGACTTGCTGCAGGACTTCTCGGCACATGGTCCTCGGATGCGCGGTTGTTTCGCGACCGGGTCTGAACCGGTGGCAGATGCGGATCACTGCATGATTCCATCCGAGTATGCTGCTCGCCGGGGGGGTGCTTCGTTCTCTCTCTCCGGCTTTCCCGGCCAGCGATTCGAGGTCTGCCAGCACGGTGCTCACTCCGCCATCAACGCCGCTGCGGTGGCAGCGCTTCTTGGGCAAGTGCTCGAAATGCCTTGCACAGGCATCGACATGCAGACCGCGCTCGCGTCCTTCACCGGTGTGCGCCAGCGCTTCGAACTCATGGGACAGACAGCCTGCGGGCTTCCCGTGTACAACGACTACGCCCACAACCCGGACAAGATCGCCGCCGCTATCGCGACGGCTCGGGAGGCTGGCGGTGGGGGAGTACTGGCATTCTTCCAACCACACGGATTCGGCCCGCTTGGATTCATGCGCGATTCGCTGAAAACCCAGTTGGCGGAGAGTTTGCAGGCCGGCGACCGGTTCCTGTTGCTTCCCGTCTACTACGCGGGAGGAAGCAGCTCGTTTCGTCCCACGTCCGGGGAGGTCGCCCAGGCCTTCGCGGAGGACGGGCTTCCAGTCGAGTTCTGCGCGACGCGCGTCAGCGCGGAGGCTCTTGTGGCGAAGGCCCGGGGAATCGGCGCCGTGCTTGTCCTCGGCGCGCGCGATCCCTCTCTCCCGTCCTGGACGCGGACCCTGACCGAATGCAAACTCTGAACGCCGAACTCCTTGTCGCCATCTGAAAACGAGACGAATCCACATATGAACGTTGTTTTGAGGGCCGAGACGGGCCTCGGCCAAGCAAAGCTCGAGCTGGCTCGAGCACTCCAAAGCGCCTGTGGCTCGGTTTGAAGCACTGATGTGAAGCATCTTTGGAGTGCGC
This sequence comes from Lentisphaeria bacterium, assembly GCA_023145395.1. Classification (GTDB taxonomy): domain Bacteria; phylum Verrucomicrobiota; class Lentisphaeria; order Oligosphaerales; family Lenti-02; genus JAGLDW01. The sequence continues at coordinate 7,074 of JAGLDW010000716.1, forward strand.
AGACCCGTCGGTCTGTAACCGACGAGCAACGCGGCGGATGGCCGTGCGCCGCCTCGCCCCGGAGGGCTGCGTCCCTTTTGCCCCCTGACTTTGTTGCTTCGCTCGGGACACACCTCAAGTGTCCCCACTCGCTCGCGCCTCGT
>JAGLDW010000717.1 GCA_023145395.1 Lentisphaeria bacterium
AATGAACAGCAGCAAAATGTAAAATTATTTTCGCGCGGACCCTCAGCGCTATAGACCTCTTACGGGACGAGCCGTTCCGAACCACAAAAGCGGCGGGGACAGTGTGTTCCTCCCTCAATTCCTCCTCAAAATAAAACTAAAAATGTGAGTCATTGGAGCCAATCTGATGAATTGGAGTATTTCCCGCCGATCACTGAACACCGATTACTGGTCACCTTTCCCCGCCCGCCCGTTTCGCGGCGGCCCTAGCTAGGTGGCTTTGCCCGTTGTTTCGCACTGGATTGTGTAGGCTGAGAGAGGTATACTACGCTGTTTTCCAGTCATGGTTTCCGGCTATCCGGATCACGTTTTGCGGAGAGGTCCTTCATGCGCATGTCCTCGCGGTCCCTTCAAGCGTTCATTCTTGGTGTGTTTCTGCTCTGCGTGGTGGGCGTGAGCCGGGCGCAGAGCTTGTCGGCTGTACCGGAAATACCCCTCGAGGTCACCGCTCCCGTGTACGTGTTCGATCCGGAAAGCCACGTTGGGCGCGCAAAGATCGATCCTGAGCGTGCATACGACGAGGTGAGAAACACCGTCCGCGTTGTCTACGAGGATGTGATTCTTCTCGGCGAGGAGATGGAGGTGAACTTCCAGACGGGGGACATCAGCGCCAAGGGGCACGTTGTTCTTACCCGGGGGGATAGCGAGTGGCGCGGCGAGAGCGTGGTCGGAAACTTCTACAAGAAGCACTACATGTGCGGCGAGTTCCAGGCGAAGACGGGTGTCTGGTACGGGGGTGGGGATTCGGCGGCGCATCAGCAGAACGGAAACGTGGTCGTGAAGGGGGGCACCCTCTCCACCTGCGACCGCTCTCACCCGCACTATCACATCTCGGCCCGGAAGGTCGTTCACTACGGCAATGGAAAATTTCGCGCCTACAACGCGGTTGCCAAGCTTGGTCCGGTCCCCATTTTCTACTGGCCCGTCCTGTTTGGCGACACCAACGCGGATGCCGGAAACATCGAGATCAAGCCTGGCTACTCAAGCGACTGGGGAGCATTCCTTCTGCTTGGCCGACACTGGAATATCGGTTCCATCGGGCGCACAAAACTGATGCTTGAACTGCGAACCAAACGAGGCATTGCAGTCGGCAATCGGACCAAGCTGCGGGGCGACAGCTGGGAGACGGATTTTCTCGCCTACGGCATGCACGATCTGGATACGCCGGAGACGACGGATAACTTCAACCGGCGCTTTGACACGGTGGATGATCGCTATCGCGTACGTCTCTACCACCGGCAGGATTTGGCCGAGGGACTGACCTTGCGCGCCCGGCTCGACGCGCTGAGTGATGTCGATATGCTCGAGGATTGGTTCAAGAGGGAATACCGCGAGAACGCCCAAAGCGTATCCTATGCGGATGTCACCTACGACCGGGAGCGCTACAGCCTCTCACTCAGCGTGCGCCCGAGAGTCAACGACTTCTACACCGTGTCGGAACGGCTTCCCGAGGTGCGGCTTGAGATGCCCAGGCAATCCTTGGGCGGTCTGCCCGTTTTCTACGAAAGCTCGACAACGGCTGGCTACTATTCGACGGCTTGGCGGGACTTCGATCTGGCAGACCAGGCACTTGGGGCGCCGCTCGACGCGGACGACTATCGCTCTTGGCGAGTGGACACTCTGCATTCGCTCTACGGACAGATCCAGCTATTCGACGGCATGGTGAACCTCATCCCGCGTGGCAGTATCCGCCTCACGCACTACAGCGAGAGCAATGAGGGAGAGTTGACCGACGCCCTTTTGGCTCGTCTTGTCGAACACGACGAGAGCGACTATGGCTTCTATCCCATCTCCGGCTCCTCTCTCATCGACTACGACTCCGATGGTGGCGGCCTGACTCGCCTGGCGGGAGAGCTTGGTCTGGAGGCAAGCACGAAGCTCTACCGCGTGTGGGAGAACACGCGCAGTCCGCTGTTCGATCTGGACGGAGTCCGGCACGTTCTGCGTCCCTACGTCAACTACACGTACCTTCCCGAACCATCCGAGGACAAGGAGAATATTCTGTTTTTCGACGAGGTGGACCGCATCTCCGAGCACCACTTCGTCCGACTGGGGGCCAGCCAGTCACTACAGACGCGTCGCAAGGGGAGGGTCTACACATTTGCCCGCATGCAGAGCTACGCCGACTTCCACTTCAAGCGACAGGAGTACTACGCAGAGGACGAGCAGAAAGAAGAGCATGGTTCTGCTGGGTCCGTGGCCAACAAGATCGAGATCATGCCCGTTCCCTCCCAGCGTTTCTGGCACACGATCGTGGCGGATATGGACATCGGGGAGGTCACCCGGAACGAGGTGGGCGTCCAGCTAGGCGAGGATTGTAGAAAAAGTTTCTCTCTGTCGTACCTCTTTCGCAGCGACCACTACGCCCGGACTTCCATGAGCATGGGTAGTTCGCTCGTCGATCTCACGGACGAAGGCACATTTCTGGCTCGTCACTACGACGAGAGTCACACGTTGAATGCGGAAATCCGTCTTCCCATCAACGAACTGACATTTGCCCGCGCCCGGCTCTCCTTCGACTTGATGGAGGGGTGTATGTCCGGACAGTTGTACGAGGTGCTACGGGATCTTCACTGTTGGATGGGGGGACTCCAATTCGTCGAGGACAACGGAGAGTATCAAGTACTTCTAGTCCTTTATTTGAAAGCATTCCCCCAGGTTGGGATCCATGCTACGGAGTAACAACTCCGGTGGATGGAGTTGTGGTGGATTCAACTATTCAGACTTGCCTAGGGTGACTGAGTGCAGTGTCTTTCTGCCGCATTGCGACACATATCGATAGGAGCAAAATCCCATGCAGGTGCCCCTGCTTGATCTGAAGGCACAATACGCGAGTCTCCGCGACGAAATTCTTCCAGTGATCGGCGAAGTATGCGATTCGCAGTACTTCATTCTCGGTCCGAAAGTGGTCGAGTTCGAGCGGCTGGTGGGCGAGTACTGCAGCGTTCCCGCCGCTTGCGGCGTGTCGTCTGGCAGCGACGCGTTGCTCATGTGTCTGATGGTCGAGGGAATCGGCGCCGGGGACGAGGTCATCACCAGTCCCTACACTTTCTTCGCGACTGGAGGGGCGATCTGGCGTGCTGGTGCCAAGCCTGTGTTTGTGGACATTGACCCCGCGACCTACAACATTGACCCGGCTCTGGCCGAGCAAGCGGTCACCTCCGCCACCAAGGCCATCATCCCCGTTCATTTGTATGGTCAGTCCGCCGATATGGATCCCCTGCTCGCCATAGCGCGAAAGCATGGACTTGTGGTGATCGAGGACGCGGCGCAGGCCATTGGCGCCGAGTACAAGGGACGCCGCGTTGGCGGGCTGGGAGACTACGGATGCTACTCGTTCTTCCCCAGCAAGAACTTGGGAGGATTCGGCGACGGCGGCATGGTGGTCAGCAGGCATGCGGACAGAGCAGAAACACTGGCGACATTCAGAAACCATGGCATGGCGCCCGCCTACTACCATATGTGCGTCGGAGGCAATTTTCGCCTGGATGCCCTACAGGCCGCAATCCTGTCCGTGAAGCTCCGGCATCTAGACAAGTGGACTGCCAACCGCCAGGCCAACGCCGCCGCCTACGCGGAGCTGTTTGCCGCATCCGGTGCGCCCGAGTCAGTCGTGCTTCCGCAAACGGCGAAGTACACCACCTCGCACGTGTGCAATCAGTACGTCGTCCGAGTGCCTGCGGCGAAGCGCCAACATGTATGGGACGGTCTGAAAGAGGCAGACGTGGGCTGCAACGTCTACTACCCCGTGCCCCTGCATCTTCAGGAATGCTTCTCTCAGATCGGCTACGGAGAAGGCGATTTTCCCGAGAGCGAGAAGGCGGCCCGCGAGACACTGGCGCTACCCGTTTTTCCCGAACTGACACGGGAGCAACAGCAGTTCGTCGTCGATACGCTCGTCGGGTTGCTGCGGTAGGCGCCGACCCATAGTGACAGGCTCCCAAAGCGGAATCCGTATGGCTAGAACAAGTACAATCCGGGTTTTCAGACGCCTTCTGATCACCTTTGCCACTCCATATTGGAAGCGGCTTTCCGTGGGTATGGTTGCGGGCGCTGTGATCGGTGGCTCCGTCTTTGGACTGCTCAGTTCGGCTGGCGGCGCCCTCGGTCTGTTCGACACGCTGGCAGTTCCTTCTACCCCCCTCCCGGTCCTCTCTGCTCCATCCATTGGCGAACCACCGCCGCAGACGGAGAAAGTGGCAGGCGCCTCTGACCGGTTCAAGAAATACAGAGGGCTTGCCAAACGTTTTGGGATCGTGCTTCCAACGGAGCACGAAGCGTTGAACCGAAAGCTGCTGACTGTGGCTATTGCCGTCCTTGTCGTCTTTGCCGGTCTGCGTAGCCTTGGCCTATTTCTCAATCGCTACACGTTGCGCTGGGTGGGTGCACGAGTCGTCATGGATTTGCGTTGTGCGTTGTTCAACACCCTTCAACGCCAGTCTCTAAGCTACTATGGTCAGTCTGACGTGGGACAGCTGATCAGCCGGTGCACGTACGACACAAGTCAGGTTGAGGCCGTCATCGCCGGCACTGTGGCGGATCTTGCCAGGGCGCCCTTCGAGATCATTGCCTCGATCGCCTTCCTGGTGATGTATTCCATGGAGCAGAAGCTCGGCGGGTTGTTCCTCCTTGTGGCATTGGTCGTGCCCCTGTCCATTGGTCCGATCATGCTTCTGGGACGGTATGTGAAACGCTATGCCCGACGGGCTTTGCAGGGCATGTCCATTCTTGTGTCCCGGATGCAGGAGAACTTCACCTGCATTCGCATCGTGAAGGCCTTCAATATGGAAGAGGCGGAGTCCGCGCGATTCAGTCGTCTGAATCAAGCCTACTTTGGCGAGGTCATCGGGGCGCTGCGGGCAGAGATCATGATGAGTCCGATGGTGGAACTGGTGGCTGTCTGCTGCGCCTGTTTCTTCCTCATTCTCTGCTCGGTCCAAGGCGTGACACTATCCGTGGTCATCCCCGCCGCCGCGGCGGCTGTGCTGGCGTACAAGCCGTTCAAGCAGCTCGCCAAGATCAACGCAAGCCTGCAGCGGAGCGCGGCTGCGGCGGAACGCATCTTCGAGATCCTCGACACGGACACCAGCCTTTCCGAAGCGGAAAATCCGGTTGTGGTGGATCACTTTGAGAACCAGATTGTGTTCGAAAATGTCGGCTTTCGCTATCTGGCGGACTCGCCGCAGGTCTTGACGGACATTGATCTTGAGATCCCAAAGGGAAGTGTGACTGCGTTCGTGGGCTCGACCGGATCCGGGAAGACCACGATCGCGAATCTTCTCGCCCGCTTCTACGACCCCATGACGGGGCGTGTGCTGTTCGATGGGCACGACCTGCGGGACCTCGAGACCAAGTCGCTTCGGCAGCTCATCGGCATCGTCACGCAGGATACCATTCTTTTCAACGACACGATTGCGAGCAACATCTCGTACGGTAGTCCGGATGTGACCATGGAGCAGATCGCCGCCGCGGCGAAGCAGGCGAATGCGCATGAGTTCATCATGGAAGAGCCCGGTGGCTACGACCGGGTCGTGGGGGACAAGGGGATGACTCTGAGCGGTGGGCAGAAGCAGCGTCTGGCCATCGCCAGGGCGATCCTCAAGAACCCACCCATCCTGATTCTTGACGAGGCCACCAGCGCCTTGGACACCGCTACGGAGCAGCAGGTGCAGGAGGCGATCAACCATGTCATGGCCGACCGCACCGTCTTCGCCATCGCCCATCGCCTGAGCACAATCAAGAACGCAGATCAGATTCTGGTGCTGGAGAAAGGTCGCATCATCGAGCGTGGCACGCATGCCGAGCTGCACGCGGCCGGGGGAACCTATCGCCGCCTCTGCGACATGCAGTTTAGCTAGCGCCATCCATGGCGCTCATCACACGACCTCGATACGAGAAGACAAAACAAGAAGGACACTGCATCATGACTAGCGAAAAATTGTCACGCTCCACCTACCTGTCCCGCAATGTCGGCGAGTTCGCCCCCACGGCGGAGCTGTTCGGAATGGCGTATGAGAAGGTGGATGACCTGCGGTATGGCACCAACCCCCACCAGACGGCCGCATACTACAAGCCCATCGGCGTGAACTCGGTGATCGGCGACATGGAGGTGCTGAAAACGGGGAAGGGTGGCCTGTCCCAGACGAATCTCGAGGACATCAGCTACGCGCTGAATATCTGCAAGTTCTTCCCGGAACCCGCATGCGCCTGTATGAAGCATGTGAACCCGAGCGGCGCCGCCGTCGCGGTTCCAGGGGACTCTCTGGTCGATGTGTACAAGAAGGCGCGCGATTGCGATCCACGGGCCGCTTTCGGTAGCGCCGTGGCCTTCAATGTGCCGCTGGATGTGGCGACTGCGCGGGAGATCATGACTTCGTTCGTGGAGTGTGTGGTCGCCCCGGAGTACGAGGACGGTGTGCTGGATGTCTTCACGGACCGGGAGACCTACAGGATCAACAAGTCCATCCGCATTCTGAAATGCGGGGATCTTGCCGATCTGCCCAAGTATGTGGGTGACGATGTGTCAGGCTATCAGACCATGAAGGTTCTGGCGGACGGTTGCGTTGTGGTTGCCGATCCGCTGATGACGCATGTTCGCAGCGTGGCGGATCTGCCGGCCGCCGTCGGTGTCAGCAAGGATCTTGGCGAGGTGAAAAGCGAGGTGGAAGCCACGCCCCAGCAGTTGAACGACTTGCTGGTTGCCTGGTACATGAACGTCAACGTGCGCTCCAACGGAGTGGTGATCGTCAAGAATGGCGGTGCCTTGGCTGTTGGCACGGGAGAGCAGGACCGCGTGGGTGCGGTCGAGCAGGCCATCGCAAAGTACGAGAGCAAATACAAGGGGCCTGAAGAAACCATCGAGGGCGCTGCCATGGCCAGTGACGGCTTCTTTCCGTTCCCGGATGCGGTCGAAGTCGCCGCCGCCGTTGGCGTCAAGGCGATCGTGGCGCCCGTCGGGAGCATCAAGGATGCAGTCGTGATTGCCCGCGCCAACGAGCTTGGCGTGGCGCTTAGACATGCGCCGGAACGTGTTTTTTCGCATCATTGAGCACAATGACGTGTCCGCAAGCACAAGCGCGGAGCACTCGCGCACGTGGTGTTTGCGCTATGAGAACTGCCTCTCTATAGTATTCCTGCAAATGCATGTTGGCAGGAGTTGCTGGTGAGTCGCAGACGGGACTCTCTCCACGCATGTGGTAGAGAACGGTCTGCATAGCAGGAAATGGTCTGGAACAATGACTGAAGAAATTGAAATGACGGAGGCGCAGCGCGTACGCGCAGAGCGCAAAGCGGCGCGTGAAGCAGCCAAGCAAGAGAAAAGAGATCTTGCGGCCATTCAAAAGGAAATGGGGGCAAGGGGCGGAGGCTCGAAGACGGGCTTGTGGGTTGTCCTCGTGGTCCTCGCGGTTCTCCTGGCCTTGGCCGTCGGCTTCTTTCTCCATCAAGCAGGGACCGCTCGGACGACTGCCAAAAGCAGGTTTGATGATAGCTTTGTGCGTATTGGAGTGGATCGCTATCGGCGCTTTGCAAGCAGCAAACTCCACGATATCGATAGACAGAGAGCTGCCTTGGACAAGGAGTTTGCAAGCCTCTCGTCGGCCGAGTGCAAGCAAAGATATGAGAAACTCCGGGACGCGCTAGACAAAGCAGTCGCCAGTGCACGCTCGAAGCAGTCCGAGTTCGAACGGGCTCAGAGTCGCTTCGAGGACCTTCGCGAAAAGGCGGAAAAACAGAACCTCGCCGACTTCATGCCCAAGAAATGGGTGGTTGTCGAGGCGGTGAAGAAGTCGGCTGAGAACACGGACGAGAGCAGCTTTGACCCGGACGAGGTCGTGCGGAAACTGAATGCAGTCTCGAAGACCCTGGAAAACCTCGAGTCCTCCTACAAGCTCTTGTCCGACATGGCCGATGCGAGAAGCGGTTTTCATGTCTTGATCAAGGAGCTGGACGAGAAGGAGCTGGCGAAGAACTTCCCGGAGGAGTTCAAAAAGGTCAAGCAGAAGCTTGCCGACGCCGAGAAGGCAGAGGGGAAGAGCGAGTGGCAGGAGGCTCGGGAAGCCTATGAAGCCGTCGCCGAGTCTCTGGCGCCATTGCGGGGGAAGATTCCCGTTTTGCGTGGCGACACCGAGAAAGTGCGCGCCGACTATGAGAAGCGAGTGAAAGAACTTTCGGAAACGGATATTTCCCGCTATGCGACCGAGGCTTGGGGACGGATCCGGGGAATTCGCGATGATGCCAACCTCTTGATGCAGGAGTTCGACTACGCAGGCGTGGTGGTGAAATGCACCGAGGGAGACACGCTCGTCAAAGCGACGCAGGAAGCGCTGAAAGAAGCCGCCGCCGTACTGGAAACCCGCTGGAAGGAACTGACTAAGCAGCTTACCTCGGTTACTGGACACCGGGCGTTCTATGAGAAAAACCGGGCGAAGAATTGGCGCCTTTTGCAGGAGAAGGTCTCGGATTTGCAGAAACTGCGCAGGAGCGATGACAACGTCGCTCTGCTGGGGCTGATCACGGAAGTCACAAAGATGGTGGAGGCGCTTCGCTCGTTCCGGGTGGAACTCCAGGCCGGGCTTGAGACCGTGAAGACGACGATTCTGCAATTGGAGAACAACCCGCTCACCAAGGACATTCGGCTGAACTACTTGCAGGATGCCGTTGAGATAGAGGCCAGGAAACGCTCCATCGCCCGACTCTTGGAACAGGGGCGCCTCGAGCGGGTGGTGGCAAACTCTCGCGAGTTGGGGAAAATGTACCGAAAAGTGCTGGAAAAAGTCGCAACCAGTCTGGCGACAAGCCGTACACTACAGGCGACATGCGCCGAGAGACGGAAAAAGTTTCGGAAGGGGCTTGTGGCATTCCACAAGCGCGACGCGACGGCAACATCGCAACTCATCAAGCGCGGAAGCGAACTGGTCAAGGAGCGTCACTATGTCATTGCCATTCCACTTTTCGAGAGGGCTCTCAAGCTGATACCCGTGCAGCGATTCACGGTGGATCGAAAAGGAACCGTGTCTGACAACAAGTATGGTCTGATGTGGGTTCGCGAGCTTCGCAGTGTGTCCGGGAACGAGCGGGGAGGGATGAATTGGTATGAGGCGTTGAAGTCTGTCGACAAACTGTCGTTTGCGGGTCTGTCGGACTGGCGTCTGCCAACCGAAGAGGAGCTAAAGCACATCGCCAGACTGACTCCGGATGAGCTGAAGGAACATTTTCCCGCCACTCCCGCCACGGGAGTCTTCTGGAGTGGAATCGCTGAAGGTGCGGCGGCCGAGGCACTTGCCGTGGACTACCAGGACAAGCGGACCAATCGACGCAACAAGCGCGATATCTACTATGTGCGTCCCGTGCGCTCCCCACACTGATCCCCAGAAAGAAACTACGGCTGGTCCGGAGTGACATGGAGACGATAGCATGACTCTTGGGCATGCCCACTTTGGATATTTCACGCTTTGGCTATGCAGTCTCCTAGGCCTTTTGTTCATCCTGACCGGACCAGTGTGGGGGCAGGAACGAGAGGACGCTGGTCAACGAGGGGACAAGCACGCGGAGGAACGGGTCGCCGCGGACAAGCCTGCGGGGGAGGATGCCGGTCTTGAGCGCGACGTGACTGCGGTGGATCCACCCAAGCGGGACGACGATCCGGTGGGCTGGTGGATTGGCCTTGCCGTTCTGGTCGGACTGATCGTCTTCTCGGGTGTGGTTGCCATGCAGCCCAAAGAGAGAGAGCTCGAGGAGAAGGCCTTGGCCGTTTCTGCCTGCGGAGGCGTGGCGGGAGGCAAGGTGGCTGTCTTCGGAGATATTCACGGGAATCTTCAGGCCTTGGAGGCCGTGCTGTCGGATATCAAGCAACGAGGCGTTTCCTCGTGCGTGTGCACGGGTGACCTCGTCGGCTACGGAGCCAACCCCAACGAGTGCGTGCAGATGATTCGCGACCTTGGGTGTCCCGCCGTTCTCGGTAACCATGACCACCATTGCACGAGTGCGGAGCCACTGGACAAGTTCAATTTCGTGGCTGCTATGAGTGTGCTGTGGACACGTGACAATCTCGAGGAGGAACACAAGGAATATCTGCGCAAACTCCCTCTAGTCTGCGAGGGCGAGAATTTCACGGTTGTGCACGCGGATCTCTCCTCGCCCCAGGACTGGAGCTATGTTCTGGATGACGAGACGGCTAGGACCATGTTTGAGGACATGCGGAAACCTGTGTGCTTCATCGGGCACTCGCACTCCCCTCTTGCCTATGTCATGGACGGTGCGGGAAAGATCAGTGTGGGTCCCATTGGGGATGAACGCATTGAATCCAGCGGCAAATACATCGTGAACGTTGGTAGTGTTGGACAGGCACGGGATGGAAATCCCGCCGCAGCCTATGTCCTCTTCGACGTGGAGAGCCTGTCGGTCGAGTTGGTCAGGGTTGAGTATGATGTGGAGGCAGCTCAGGAAGCGATTCTACGCGTGGATCTTCCTCCAAGGAATGCTCGCCGTTTGTCAGGTAGCGTCTAGTTTCTCTTCCCAGTCTCCAAAATCATCGTGAAATCTTTGTTGCAGATATTGCCTAACGACTCCTAGGCTCTTCCCCGGGCGCACACATGTCTTCGCCTCATGACAACAGCAACGTTGTAGCGGACGTGGGAGACCTCCCCGCCGACGTGGTGCCGCTCGTGCCGCGAACTGCTCCCGCTGACGCAGAGGATGCGGGGAACGACGCACCCCAGAGTCGGGGAGAAAAGGAAGAGAACACGGAGCCGGTCTCCTCTGGGGCGCCTTCCCGCGAGGGGAAGCATGAAACCTCGGACAACGACTCTTCCGGCACGTCTGTCCCGAGCCCCGCATCGGCACCATCCTATTCCCCGATTTCCTATGACCTTTCCGACATCGTCGGGCTTTTCATCACCAATCGGAAAATGGCATGCGCAGCGCTTTTCCTGCTCTTTCTCGCTGCGATCGTGCTTGGGATTGGCACGGTCCTTTTTCTCCTGGTCCTTCTGCATGTGGCGTTCGCGATTCACCATTCACTGGTCAAGCCGCAGAGCACAGCGGCCGAGTATGCGGAGGAGATGGGCGCGACGGGGGTCGCCACGCTAGCCTCTCTCGGAGGTTCGATGTTCGCACGTGTCGTGTGCACGGGGGCGGTGGCGCTGTGTCTGATCGTTTCCTTTCGTTTCACGGCATGTTTGGTCATGGCGTCTGGGATCGTTTTGCTTCTCTCCTGTCTTGGCGTGGAACGCAGGTTCGCCCCTCACCTGGCCCGCGTGCACGGTGCTCTCTCCCTGCCTTTCCTGCGTGCGCTTTCGTTCTGTCTGACTTCACCGCGAGCCTGTGGATTTTTGCTTGCGGGCTCCGCAGTCCTTTCCCTCTCGACAACGGGCTTTCTAGTGGCGTTGCTCTGTCAGGCGCCCAGGTGGATCTCCGTCGCCTCCATGACCATTTGCCTTGTGGTGGGCGCAGTCGTGTCGCTGCGTGGTGCCAGGTGCCATGACGTAGAAAGGCGCGTGGCTCATGCGGAGTTGATGCGGGGGGTGCTCCTAGTGTCATTGACCTTGCTTGTCGGCACGTTGGTTGGGGCAAGAAGTCTCGGTGCGGAGTGGTCGGGGCGTGCCGCACGCATCGCATTTGTCGTGTCCTGGGTGCCTGCTCTGGGCTTCATCGTCGCGCTTCGGAGTCTTCTTCCAAAGGAGGAGGGGGCTCTGAACATCGTTGTCGTGCACGCCCTGGCTCTTGCTGGGGCGGAGCTGTTGATGGTGTCCTCCTTTCTTTTCTCGCTCTGGCTTCCTCCCGTCGCAGCCACGCTCCTCCTCTCCGGAGTGCTGTGCACGGCGTGGTGCTGGTTGCTGCTGGTCCAGGCCGGTCTGTGTGCTGATGAGTGTGCTAAAGGGGTGTTGCCTGCCCACACTCTCTCTTTTGCCGGCGCCACGAGCATCTCGCTTCAGGCATTGGCCACGGGGGCGCTTTTGGGTGGGGGACGGGGAGTGCTCTGCGGGGTGGGAGTGTCGCTGGTGGCCGCCGCTGTCGCCGCACGCCAATCGCGTCCAAGCATCGAGAGAGGCCCGGAAGCCGAAGATCGGGTGCCGGACAATGGCGAATGATACTGGGGAGCAACGCAGCAATGCTCGAAGCCGCTTGAGGGCATTCTTTCTGCCTCGTGCCGATCGACGGTTTTTCATCAGGTTTGCTCTTGTGGCGTTGGGCGCCTATCTCTTCTTCGGGTATGTCTGCACCCCGGCCATCGCACGCGGAGAGAGCATGGAGCCGACCTATGCGGATGGATCGCTTCTCTTTTGCTGGCGTCCGCGCTACTGGTTCCGGGCACCCCGTCGTGGAGATGTGGTGATGGTCCGGCTCGCGGGGGGGCGGGTGATGTATCTCAAGCGCATTGTGGCGGTGGCCGGTGATTCTGTCTCGTTCTGCAAGGGGCGGCTGCACCTCGACGGCGAGCCAGTGGAAGAACCCTACGTGAAGACATCCTGCGACTGGGAACTTGTGACGAGGGTGGTACCCGCTGGGCAGGTGTATGTCGTGGGAGACAATCGTGGCATGCCGATGGAACAGCATAAATTTGGCAGGACTTCCGTGAAACGACTGGTGGGGGGAGCAATTCCATGAAACGAAAGATGATCTTCCCAGCGCTGTTCATTGCGGTTGCAGCTGGTGTCTTCCTGTGGTGGAAGTGGCGGCCCAGTGAGGAGAAGCGGGTGCAGCAGCAGGTCGAGAGACTTGCGGCTCGCTTCTCGAGGCAGTCGGATGAGGGCGGCGCCGCAATGGCGCTGAAGATGAACGGGCTCTCGAATATGTTCGCCGACACGTTCAGTGTGAATCTGACGGATTTTCCGTTCAATGGCGAGTATAGCAGCAGCACAATGCTCAGCAACATTGCGCGTGCTCGGGCGCTGTTCGAGGAGATCACCCTGCGCTTCTACGACGTGTCCGTCGAACTGACTGATGAAGATGCCGCCGAGGTGTTGTTCACCGCGCGTGTTGTGATGAAGCGGAAAGCTGGCGGCGCCGCCATGGCCGACACCCGCGAGATGCGTTGCGCACTGAAACGCGTGGACGGGAAATGGTTGTTCGTCTCCTTCTCGGAACAACAGGTGCTGGTTCCCTAAGGGTCCGCGCGTCCCAGTTGGGTGCGGCGGAAGTGAGACAGCAAAGAACAGAACTCGCTACAGCGAACCCATGGAGCATTGGAGCATTGGAGATCAACGAGTTGCAGATTTCCGGACTGGTGCTGAAAGTGCAAACTCCCAATCCTGGTTGGTTCGTCTTGCATGTGAGCACATCTGGCGAGAAAGTGTGGGGTGAAACTGCTTTCCGATCAACGGCGAAGCATGAAGGCAAGGGGCGTCGATGAGATTTGCGTTTGTGAGCGGAAAGTATGTGTTCGGCGTGTTGTGCCTGGTTGCGACCGTGCTGTGCGGAACCTGGGCGCAGGGGGAAGATCCACTGCGGAATGGAAGGGCGGTCACCATGCAGGATTCCTCGGAGATGACGCTTCACCTAGGAGGATGCGGCGGCTTGTTCCTGCTCGCGGAGCCGGGAGAACTCACCGTCGATCTCTTCAAGCGCGATCGCAACAAGCGCGGCCCATGCGTATTGCGCGCCACGTTTTTTGCCCCCGACCGCAGCGTGCTGGATGAGGTGTGGATTCCCGATGATGGACAGAAGAAAGGCGCCTTCGGTCCAGTCCAGACTGTCCGCCTCTCCACCATGGTGAAGCATCCCGGTGTCTTTGGTGTGATGATCACTTCGGTGGATGATCGCTATGGCTCGGAAGTGCGCTGGAGCTTCCGGACCAACTGTGCACGCTACCTCGTCGAAACCTCGCGGGGACATCGTGATGCACGACATCTCGAGCCGCTTGTGTTCTCCAATGCCGAGGTGCCTGTGGACGTGTGCTTTCGTCCATGTGCTGGTGCCTGCGTGATGGACCTGTCCGAGCTGCCGACGGATGTGGCGGAGGTGAATGTCTACGATGCCCGGGGAGAAATCCTACAGCGGCTGAGTGTCAGGGAGGGTCGTGCCTCGGCGACATTCGGCGCCGACACGCCCCGCGATGCGCTGCCCTGGCGCCTGCATCTGCCCAAAGCCTACGCCTCTGTTGAAATTGACGGAACCACCCGGTGGAAAGGCCGACACCCTGACTTCGCCAACTTCTCTCTCTGGACCCCAAACCCCGACTCCTGGTTCGACTACCATGAGAACCGTCATCTGCTGACGCCCTACAGGCAGACGGCCTGCGGTGAGCCAGGAGAGGCGGGAACACTCAAATTCTCCGTGAGGAATCACGCCCGCGAGCTGAAGACGGTCGCGCTGAAACTGGAATTCGACGAGGGCGTGAACCCGTGGATGACCTTATCTTCGCAGAGCGTCACCGTTCAGCCGAGAAGCACCACCATCGTGTCGGTGGACTATGTGATGCCTGGCACGCGCGAGGTGCCCGTATGTCGTCTGCGCGCCACGTCGGGCACCTTCTCCACCTATTCGAGCATTGTGCTGAAAGCCGATGGCAGTCT
>JAGLDW010000718.1 GCA_023145395.1 Lentisphaeria bacterium
TCCTATCCGACCGACAACCAGATGTATTTCGACGGCGCGAACCGCCCGTATGTGGCCTCGTCCCGCAGCGTTGTCTCGCGGCATGGTGAGGCTTGGCGGCGGGTGGGGATGGCCACGCCGGCAGGGGCGAAGGCGAAGACGGCCTTTTCACTGCGTTCGACGAAGATTGCCTTTGACAGCGACGACGGCGTGTATGCGTTGGGCACGGTCAAGAGCAAGCCAGTGCTCCTCCATTCTGCGGATCATGGGGAGACGTTCGCCTCCTATGTCATCGAGACCAATGGCGGATTCGACATCGAGCAGTTCTCGGGGCACAACACGCCAGTCGCCCCTCCCCCCTTCGTGCGCTTCACACGGACCAAGAAAGACCCCAAGCTGAAGTGGCGCAGCCTGAACGACCTCTGTCTCTACGTGCCTGAAAAACAGGGAGACAAGATCGTCGTGGGTGATCCCATTCTGCTCAGTCGTTCTTGCATCGGTCTGTCGAACCATTCGGGCATTCCCTCGAGCATTGTCTCGCGCGGATCGAAAGTGCATGTCACCTGGGGGGAGGCGACGGATCCGGCGGACAAGATGCCGGGTGTGCCCACGCGAGTGGTCACCTACGACCGGGAGACTCGGACGCTGGGCGAGTCTGTGCTTATCGGCTTTGGCCCCCCCGCGAACGATGTCCACAACTCGCCGTGCATCACCATGGATAGCAGAGGGTTCCTGCACGTTCTCGTTGGCACCCATGGGCGCACCTTCAAGTATGCCCGTTCACTGAAGCCCAACGATGCAGAAGGGGGCTGGACGGAAACGGAGAATGTGGGGAAGGGGCTGCGCCAGACCTACGTCGGACTGGTATGCGATCGGGACGACACGTTGCACCTGGTGTTCCGCCTATGGTGTTCGGACCGTGCGGTGCAGCCGGCGGGCTACTACGCCTCGCTCGCGCATATGAGCAAGCGCCCCGGCGAGCCCTGGTCCGAGGCGCGTCCGCTGGTGTGCGCCCCGTTCACGGACTACAGCATTTTCTACCACCGGCTGGGCATCGACCGGCTCGGACGGATTTTCCTGTCCTACACCTACTGGTCCACCTACTGGTTCTATCGAATGGACGGACCGCGCGGTCGCGCCTTGATTCTATCCCCCGACAGCGGAAAGACCTGGAAACTCGCCACGGACTCGGATCTGAATCTCAAGAATTAGTCCTTGAGAATCATCTGGGCCGCATCGAGAATATCCTTGGCCACGAGTGTGTCTGCGGACAGCTCGTCGATGTGATGACTACCATGCCCCGTCAGGACGAAAATCCCCTTGGCACCTGCATTCGTGCCAAAATCGACATCGTGGAGATGATCGCCGACGGTGAAGGAACGGGCTAGGTCGATGCCATATCTGTCGGCGGCCTGGTGAAGGAAGAACGGCTTGGGCTTGCGGCAGGGGCAGTTGTCCTCGGTGGCGTGGGGGCAGACGAAGACCTCCACGATTTCAATCCCCTCGCTGGCCAGTCTCCGGACCAGTCCGTCGTTGACTCGATGCACGTCCTCCATGGTCAGCAATCCCTTGGCTACCCCGACCTGGTTGGTGACGATGAACAGGAGGAATGACTCTCGGAGCAGGCGCAGCGCTTCGACCGTCGAGTCATACATGCGCATGTCCTCCGGCTCGCGCAGGTATCCATCATCTTCGATGAGCGTTCCATCGCGGTCGAGAAAGACGGCGGGACGTCCCTGCAGCGAAGCTTTTCGAGGAGGTGTTGAGGAAAATGTTGTCATCGAGTCTTTCACCGTATTGTCACTGTTTGCCAGGCGACGCAACATGACCGGCACCCCGCTGTTTTCAAGAGAAGGGTGCGCGAAGTTCGCGGCGCAGTGCGTCCTCCGCGGACATCGCAATGTCCCCGGGAG
>JAGLDW010000719.1 GCA_023145395.1 Lentisphaeria bacterium
GGTGCACCAGCGTATCCGAAAGGCAGGGCGCACTGGGGCCCAGCGCACCTACCGGACTGCGCACGTTCAAGTTGCGCGCATACGGAAGTTCTAGAGGGCGAGGCATCCTGCCAAGCTCTCCACAGGACAGGTCACAACTGCCAGGAAAATCACATGAACTCGACCCTGGACCGTCACTTCTCAAAGTATTCGGACCATGACCCCGAAGTCCCTGTGTGGAATATCACCGGTGAGCTTGGAGGTTGTTTCCACCGCTTCTTCGACACCTCGCCGATCAGTCCCTCCGGGCGTTTTCTCGCGGTCACTCGATTTGCTCCCAAAGACCGCATGCCCGTATCGGGCGAGCCTGCCGAAGTTGTGCTGTTCGACCTTCGGGAAGGCGGACACCGAGTGGTCGCGGAAACTCATGGCTGGGATACGCAACTCGGAGCGCAAGTGCAATGGGGGCGCGACGACACACAGCTGTTCTTCAACGACATGGACATCGCCACATGGCGCCCGTTCGGTGTGCTCATGAATCCGCAGACCAAGGAGATGCAGCGGCTTGATGGCACCGTGTACATGGTCTCAATGGATGGACGTCTCGCCATCAGCCCGTGTCTGCTGAGAATGGGTCTCACACAAGCAGGCTATGGTGTTCTGGCGCCTCCCGGCGTGGCACCATCCAATCAGGGCGCCCCCGACGATGACGGCGTCTACATCACGGACACTGAAACGGGCCAATCCCGCCTGCTGGTCTCGCTCGCGGAAATTCTCCAGTCCTGCATGGAGGCGGGACGCTACGCCGATGGTGATCTCTACGGTTTTCATGTCAAGTGGAACCTGCAAGGCACTCGCATCCAGTTCGTGATCCGCTGGGTGCCGCACGATGGCGGTGCGATGCGGCATAATCTGGTGACGATGAATGCCGATGGAGGCGGTATCGCGGTGGCCATCCCCGACCGCGAATGGACCCAAAAGGGCGGACATCACCCAAACTGGTGTCCGGATGGGGACTTTGTGATGATGAACCTGCGCGCTGCGGGACGGGGCACGCCCCTGCGCTTCATACGCGCACGCTACGATGGTTCGGACTGCTCCATCATGCATCCCGAGGTCGAGGGTTCGGGTCACCCCACACTCCACCCGGACAACCGTCACGTAGTCACGGATGTCTACCAGCACGAGCCCGCCGCATGGGCCGACGGCACCACGCCTCTGCGCTGGATTGATCTGGAAACTGGCAAGGCGAGAAATATCGTGCGCATCTGCACCCGCCCTGACTTCTCCGGGCCAAAGCACGAACGCCGCGTGGACCCGCATCCCGCCTGGGACCGATCCTGGCGCCACGTCGCCTTCAACGCCTGTCCAAACGGTGTCAGAAACGTGTTTCTAGCAGACATGTCAAGCCTGCTCTGAGCGCCAGTTGAGCACTTCGCCCCGCGAACCCCGCAATGCGCCATCCGTGTCCCCCGTCACGGGGGACCGGCTCGTCAGAGCCTCGCCCTCCAAAGGACCAGGGCGTGTGCGCTATCCGCGTGGTGCCCGGAGGCATCCTGTGCCACTTCGGCGGGCATTCTGCTGGCAGCGGATTTAGAATGTGGTTCTTCACGCACTATGGTGCATGCGGCATGTAGTGATTTTGATTGCTCGCCCCGAGGCTGTGCAAGTGGGGCCCAAGGAACGGCAAAGGAGATAGAAAGAATGTTCACGAGAAGCCTGCATACGTGGCGATCTGCAACCATCCTACTTGGCCTGTGGATGTGCTGCGCCACACTGGTCTTCAGCGCGGACTGGCCGACCTACCAACATGACATGCGGCGCAGCGCAATCACCGAGGAGCAACTCCCCCTCCCCCTGGCCGCCCAATGGGTGTTCAGGACTCCCTACCCCCCCGAGCACGCATGGGGGGATCCTCAACCAAAGGTTGTCGAAGGCCTTCTGGAACTTCCGCGCATGCGCTTTGACGACGCCTTCCATGTCATCGCAGCCAAAGACAAGCTCTTTTTCGGGACCTCCTCGGACAACAAGATCTACGCTCTCGACGCCGCCACGGGAAATGTCGCCTGGGAGTTCTACACGGACGCCCCCCTGCGCATGGCGCCCACTGTGTATGAGAACCGACTCTACGCGGGCTCGGACGACGGCAGGGTCTATTGTCTAAAAGCAACGGACGGGGCGCTGCTCTGGACCTTCCGGGCAGCTCCCACGTCAGAAATGGTCTTGAGCAGTGGTCGCATGGCCTCGCTCTGGCCAGTCCGCACGGGTGTCGTCGTGGTCAATGAAACCGCCTACTTCGGCGCTGGTGTGTTTCCCGGCGAGGGCCTCTTTCTCTATGCTGTGAACGCCCGCACCGGCGAGGAACTCTGGCGCAACGACACCTACGGCCGCGGGGGCAACGTCCAGATCTCTCCGCAGGGCTACATGGTCGCGTCGCGCACCACACTCTTCCTGCCATCGGGCCGCGCGATACCAGCGGCGTTCAGCCGGGAGAA
>JAGLDW010000072.1 GCA_023145395.1 Lentisphaeria bacterium
GAAAACAGAGGTCCCGAAAGTGTCGCGTGGAAAACGGTCATGGCTGTCGCAGTGTTGCTACCATGTGAGCAACACCTGCTACGACCCGGCACGTATCTTCCGCTTCGCCTATATGCGCGAATCGGCGGAAAACCGATTGCGCGAGCTCAAGGATCGTTTTCCGATCCGCTTTCTGGACTACCTCCTGCACCCCGACGGATACCGCCTGCTGGTCGAGGCCGAGCATCCGGGGCAGGTGTCGGAGGCGCTCAAGTCGTTCCACCTGGGCACGAGCCATGACTACGGCCACCGCAGGTTATGCACCAACGTCCCCTCGATCACTCCTCTGCGCTTGTAGTAGCACGGCCACCGCAGGTTATGCACCAACGTCCCCTCGATCAGTACAGTGGAGGCGATGGTTCGGCATTATTCAGGGCGTCCCGGATCAAGCGGCTCTTTCCTTACTGCCACTATTTGCACTTCTGTACAAAGAGAGGTAAGTGTGCGGCCCAGGAGCAAATTGAAGCGCCACCACCATGCGAAGTCCTCGAGGAAGGCCAAGGGGCCGCCCGATACGATACGGAAGCCCCGCGCTTCCTGGATGTCAAACAAATCGCCTCGCAAGATGAGCTCAGTGATGGCCCGCAGCGTGAAAAAGTGTATATGCGAGCCCAACGGGATGCCCATCGCTGAGTAAAGGGGCGGAATCAGGTGGTGCCTGGCTATAGCTAACGGGCTTGGGAAGATGGGAACGCCGAGAATCAGCAGGCCACCTGGTTTAAGCACGCGGTGGCTTTCTCTGATAACGAAATCTGGATTTCGAAGGTGCTCTATGACCTGCTCGCACACCGCGACGTCGAACCGCCCATCAGTATACGGTATACCCTCTTGCACGTCTGCTTGCTTAAGTTCCCATCGCTCCGCTTGATAAACACGGTCTAGTCGTTTCCGCTTGATGTCCACACCGTGAAACCGGAACCGATCTGAGATACCCTCCGCTTCCAAGTACTGCGCGGTGCGGCCAAACCCGCTTCCGATATCAAGGAGATCAAAGATGCACGCATCATCCCCACCACGCTCCTTTGAGTGCTCTGCAAGCGTTTGCGCCAACGCCTTGTATCTCGCGTACCGCAGTCTATAGCGGCGAGTGGATGGTGTCACTCCGAATGCGAGGCGTGTCTCTTTCTTCATCGGACCACTACCTTTCTGAAGTCGAAACGTTGGAAATGAGTTGCACAGAAAAACGCCAAAAGCGAGCATGAAATAGCCCTGGCATCCCTGCCACAAGCCTCTGGGGACGGCCGCCAATAAGGATCACACCGACAAAAGTGGCCAGAGCCCAGAATCCCGCAGTGTCCGAGACGTATTTCCGTGCTCAGGAGGTGTGTGCCTGACACGTCAATCGGCGTGGCTCCGGACTTTTGTCGGTGTGATCCT
>JAGLDW010000720.1 GCA_023145395.1 Lentisphaeria bacterium
ACAGCCGCAACAAGACCACCGGCGCCTTCGTCCTCATCGACACAGTGAGCAACGCCACGGTAGCCGCGGGCATGATTCTGGATCGACGGGTTGCGGAGCAGGCGCAGTCGGTCGAAGAGCTTGCACCAAGCATCAAGCGACAAGCCAGTGCCATTTCGATGGCGGAGCGCGCAAAGCGCCTGGGGCAAAATCCAATCACGCTCTGGCTGACCGGTCCTCCCTGCGAGGGGAAGACCGCCATCGTCTTCGGCCTGGAGCGTCGTCTCTTCGACGCCGGTCTCACGGTCCAGGTTCTCGACGGCGAAAATGCAGGGCGATTGGCCCAGGCGGCGCGCATGATGAACGAGGCGGGTCTGGTGAGTATCGTAGATAGGGTTGGCCCAGCGGACCCTGACCAGGAGGCCGCCCGGCAAATCATTGGAGATGAGCGTTTGATGAGCGCACATCTGGCTGAAGCACAAACGCCCCAGGATGCCCCGGATGATTCGGAATTGGTGCTGTCCAGCCATGAACTCAGCGTGGGTGAATCCATCGAGCGACTATTCGAGCGCGTGATGGAGCGTGTGAAGTTTGGCGGTTCTTGATTCAGGCGCACCGGGCGAAGCTGAGCCTACTTTTTCTCTGAGCCTTTTCTACCAATAAATATTGATCGGGTACTCTTTCCAGGCATTTCCGTTAGAGTCGCTGTCTCCCCAGCACCAAAGAGCAGGACCCGATCCGTCATCCCGGAGCCCGCAGCTGTGACCAGATCCCGCGGCAACCGAGACCCAATCCCTACCCGTGCCGACCTGGGTCGGTACATAATTGTCTTCGGTGCTTCCGTCCCCGATTTGACCATCTTGGTTATATCCCCAGCACCAAAGGGAAGTGCCCGACCCGTCATTCCGGATACCACAGCGGTGGTAATGTCCCGCAGCAAGCGAGACCCAATCCGTAGCCGTGCCGACCTGTGTTGGTACATTCGTGGGTGATTTACATCCGTCTTCTCCCGGAGGGCTCCATTCGTCATCGCCCCAGCACCAAAGAGAAGGGCCCGACCCGTCATCCCGGAGCCCGCACCTGTAGCTACTGCCTAGGGTAATCGAGACCCAGTCGGTAGCCGTACCGACCTGCGTCGGTAGATTTTTGTTTTCATTGCTTCCGTCACCGAGCTGGCCATATTCGCCCCCCCAGCACCAGAGAGTAGGACCCGACCCGTCATCACGGAGCCCGCAGCTGTGAATGGCTCCCGTTGCAACCATGACCCAGTCGGACTTCGTGCCGACTTGCGTCGGCACATTTTTTTCTTTCGTGCTTCCGTCCCCGAGTTGGCCAAATTCGTCCCACCCCCAGCACCAAAGAGAAGGACCAAATCCGTCATCTCTGATCCCGCAGCTGTGATACCAGCCCGTGGCAATTGTGACCCAATCGGTGTTCGTGCCGACCTGCGTTGGCAAATTCTTGTCCTCACTGCCTCCGTCCCCGAGCTGGCCATATTCGTTGTATCCCCAGCACCAAAGGGAGGGACCTGACCCGTCATCCCGGATTCCGCAGCTGTGCCCCTCGGTAGAGAATGCTTCCTTGGCTCCTCCGCCCAGGGCGATCGTGGTCCAATCGCTAGCCATGCCGACCTGCGTTGGTAAATTTTTGTTTTCCGTGGTTCCGTCCCCGAGCTGGCCGTAGTCGTTATACCCCCAGCACCAAAGAGAAGAACCCGAGCCGTCATCTCGGAGCCCGCAGCTGTGAATGGCTCCCGTTGCAACCGTGGTCCAATCAGAATCCGTGGTGACTTGCATCGGTGCTTTTCCAAGCAGCTGGCCTTCGTAATCGCTTCCCCAGCACCAAAGAGAAGGACCCGAGCCGTCATCCCGAATTCCGCAGCTGTGCGAATATCCCGCGGCCACTGAGACCCAATCGGACTCTGTGGCGACCTGAGTCGGTACATTTTTGTCTTCGGTGCTTCCGTCCCCGAGCTGGCCAAAGTCATTGAGTCCCCAGCACCAAAGAGAAGGACCCGAACCATCATCTCGGATTCCGCAGGTGTGCATCCTTCTCGCGTCAACCGTGATCCAGTCGGTACTCGTGCCGACCCGCGTCGGCAAATTCTTGTCTTCGGTGGTTCCGTCTCCTAGCTGGCCAGCGTCATTGCGCCCCCAGCACCAAAGAGAAGGCCCCGACCCGTCATCTCGAATTCCACAGCCGTGGGATGCTCCTGTGGTAACCGTGACCCAATCGGTATTTGTGCCGATTTGCGTCGCTGCGGTTGAGGGATCGTAATCGTTCCTGCACCAAAGAGAAGGACCCGAACCATCATTTCGGATACCGCACATGTAGTCATCACCATTGGAAAAGTAGTCATTTCCGCTGGAAAACATGACCCAGTCGGTATGGGTACCCACCTGCGCCGGTACGCGTGGAGAATCTCTATATCCCCAACACCAAAGAGAAGCACCCGACCCGTCATTCCGAATTCCGCAGCTGTGGTCGCTTCCTACGGTAACCGAAACCCAATCGGTGTCCGTGCCGACCTGCTTCAGCGCACTTCCGAATTCGAGCCCCCACCCGCACCAAAGAGAAGGACCCGACCCGTCATCTCGGATCCCGCAGCTTTCGTTATATCCCCCAACGTCAACCATGACCCAGTCCGTATCCCTGCCGACTTGCCTCGGTGGGGCAAATTCTCTGGGGCAGACCCAGCCTCTCCGACTACCCCAGCACCACAGAGTGGGACCCGACCCCTCATCACGGATGGCGCAGCTGTGGTTTCCTCCCGCTGCAACCATCAAGTATGCGACCATGCAGCCATCTCCAACCCCATCGTTATCCGTGTCGATTTGTTCCGGATTCGCTATCTGGGGACAATTGTCGATGCAGTCAGCGATGCCGTCACTGTCTCTGTCGGTGTCCGCCACGCCGCAACCGCAAACCCCGGCTTCAGTTTTGCGGGGATCGATAAGACAGCCGTCAATGCAATCCGCCGTGCCGTCG
>JAGLDW010000721.1 GCA_023145395.1 Lentisphaeria bacterium
CACGCCGGGCGGAAAGGGATTCTCCGACTCGGGAACGTCGAACATCGTTCCGTAGGTTTGGAATGGCGGGCCTTTGCGCGTGGTCCAGTCCGTGCCTGAGAGCAGACGTGCCGTCGGCACGTCACGAATGGCCCGCGACAGCGCCGGACAATGAAAGTCCCGGATCTCGATCCAAAAGTTGTCGGGATAGGTCTCGAAGCTTCCATGGAGCCGGTCCGGCGCCTGGCGGACGAGGTCGTGGATCATGCTGTTGGCTTTGAGCATGCCACCGGGATCATTCCTGACCATGCTGTTGTAGGCGGCATCGCAACTGATGACCAGGCGCAAATCGGCATCGCAGCGATCAAGCAACTCCAGCAAGTCGTCGAGCATGTTCTCGCGTTTCGCTCCGTCAGTGCCGATGTCGCTGACATGAATGTGCGTGTCAATCCAAGTGCGCGTCATGGCTGTGTCCTCCTAGGAAACAATTTGCCTCTCCTGATCCTGCAGTTCCAGCATCAGCAACGTCCAGAAGTCATGATGATCAATGACGTCCCCGACAGCGGAAGCGGGCAGGAAACGCTCCATCTCTTTGCGAAATGCCGACTGATGGCCTGGATCGTTCTCCAGCCCATCGATCCGCTCACGCAAAGCCGACAGGAAGACCTGCCGGGTATGTTGGCGGTCCTCAAGCTTCTGCGCCAGCATCGCAACATCCAAGCTGATTCCCTGTCTGCCCAGCCAAAGGATATCCCAAAGGTCTCGATACTTGATCCGGTTGACCCGAAACGCAAGTGCCACCCACTTGTCCGCAAGAATTTCCAGACGGGTCTGCGCCTGCAAAATCAGCCCGTCCGTACCCATGTCCACACCATAGAGATTGCGCAATAGAGAAGGACGGGGCTGGTGACTCGGCACAGCGCAAACATCGATGTGAATACGCTGGGCCGGCATGTGTCTGGTAGCTGGACGGGTTTGCATGCGCAATCGCCAGGTGCTCACATTTCCCTCTTCCCGCACGGGAGCGCTGACGTGTACGGGAAGGCCGTATTTCTCCATCAACGTGGTTTCCAGCACCTCGCCCAAGCCACGCAACCGGCCTGGATCAAAGTCTGCCCCCCCCGTGAAGTCCAAATCTTCGCTCAGACGCGAAGAGCCATAGCAAATACGCAGGCACGTTCCCCCGATGAATGTCAGTCCTGCCAACAGCCCAGCGCGGCTCATCTCACGCAGGATGTCATGGTGGAGAAGTTCCTTTTCCACCGCTGGGCGCACCACCCCCAGGGATGCCTCCGAACGCAACGCCTGCTTCACCACTTGATCAAACAAATTCACCTGCCGCCTCCCAATCCACCAAACCGGTATCACGCCGAGTGTCCCGCATATCCTGAAGCGCCTGGGGTACCGACGCCCGCCACAACTGGCTGCCCGAGTCGTAGGCCAGGTGAGCCGCCAGCTCCGTCGGTGTTTTGCGGGTGTGGACAAACTCGATGCTCCCGTACACACCACAGGAAATGACATTGGACCGCCCGGACGACATCACGGTGATGCGGTTGACCGGAATCTGCGAGATCACACCCGCAGCGCTGAGCACCGTTTCAAGGCTAAGATAGTTGAAATGATGAGCGCGCAACCGAGCAGCGACATTCCCAAGCATATCCCCATTGTACGAGGAAAAACCTGGGAAAAGATAAATCCCCCGGCATACCCGCAGCAGTTCGCCCCGCTTTTCCAGGCGCGTGACGACCGACTTGAAAGCGCCTTCCCGATGCCTCGGCAGCAAGGCGCGCAAATCAGTCAGAGCGAACAAGAGCGACTCTTCCCTGACAAGCCTCCGCAAATCTCGTCTCATTTTTTCCATAGGCTGCATAACGATACAGTACACAAAGCTTCACTTAGTGCAATTTTGTGTATACTTTCTTCAAGAACATGTCGGTTCCGTAGGTGTTTTCTCGTGTCCAGAGCAATGTGCGGGATGCGATGGCGGTCGGAGGGCCGCCC
>JAGLDW010000722.1 GCA_023145395.1 Lentisphaeria bacterium
ATCCAGCAACGCTTCCCGGCATTCGGCTATGCAGGGAACGACACCGCCGACTTCCCGATCTGGGATGCGGCCGAAGAAATCATTCTCGTCAATCCAACCCGTCCTGCCCGCGCAAAGTATTCGGACAAGGCCGACCACCTATTCACCGAGCGCCGCCCCGTTGTAAAAATGCTGCTCAAGGCGATGCGATGCCACCAGTGGCTGAAGAACCTGCTCATCTTCGCACCGCTGGTTCTGGCGCATCAGTTCACCGACCCGGCCACTCCGTTGCAGACCCTCAACGCCGTTCTCGCCTTCTTCGCTTTTAGTTTCGCGGCGTCGTCGATCTATGTCCTCAACGATCTATTCGATCTCAGCGCCGACCAGCACCACCCCCGCAAATGCCATCGACCCTTTGCTTCCGGCGACCTCTCTATCACCATCGGTGCACTCCTTATTCCCATCTTAGCCCTCCTGAGCATCATCCTTGGAATGCTCTTGCCCCCCTCCTTTTTGTGGGTGCTACTCGTCTACTACGCGATCACGACCCTCTATTCATGGCGGCTCAAGCAGATGGAGGTGATCGATGTGCTCACACTGGCCCTGCTCTACTCCATGCGCATTGTAGCCGGCTCGGCCGCCACCGGCATCCCCGCCTCTTCATGGTTCATTATTTTCGCCATCTTCCTGTTCCTCAGCCTTGCCTTGGTAAAGCGCCTCTCCGAACTTCGCGAAATAAAAGATGATTCTGGAGCCGAACATGCGTACCGCGAGCGAGGCTACACCGTCGGCGACCTGCCGCTACTGATGGCCTTCGGCACCGCCAGCGGCTACCTTTCCGTCGTCGTCTTCACGATGTATCTCAATAGCGACCGGGTGGCCCACCTCTACACCCACCCCGAGCTGCTCTGGCTCTTCTGCCCGCTATTGCTCTACTGGATTACCCGCATCTGGATGCTCGCGTGGCGGGGCCAAATGCACGACGACCCCCTCGCCTTTGCCACCAAGGATCCGCACACCTATGTCGTTGGCGCGCTCGGCATCGCCATCATTCTATTTGCAATCTAACGGAGAAAAGTCATGAGCCAGCCTAGCGTAGATCTAACCATCGTCGGATCCATCGGGATCGACACCATCGAAACCCCCTCCGAAAAGCAGGCGGAAATCCTCGGAGGCTCCGTCAGCTACGCCTGCGCAGCCGCCTCCTTCTTCACCCACACCGGCATGGTCGGTGTGGTGGGCACCGACTTCCCGCAAGC
>JAGLDW010000723.1 GCA_023145395.1 Lentisphaeria bacterium
CACGGCGGTCGCCGGTGCCCCCGGGCAACCCAAAGCCATGACTGTCGTTGGGGTGGAAGCAGTAGTTCTTGTCGCCGGGCATCTGCTCGAGGGTCCGCATGACGCCCGAAGGCCAGAAGAACCAATCGTTGGCAGGTCCAGGCACAAAGTAGGTTGCCGTCAGACCGGACGCTCGTCTGCCCGCGTCCAGATTCTCAAGCCAAATCCGGCGTTGCGCCTCAGGCATCTTCTCCAGCCGGGCGCGCCACATGGTGCCGGAGTCGTAGAACCCGCAGCCATAGACGGAATACGCCGCCTTCACCCGGTCGCCCGCCACCCCCGCCACCATGGTGGTCATGTAGCCGCCCCACGAGCCGCCCCACACGCCGACGCGCTCCTTGTCCACATCTGGCTGAGACCGCAGCAGTGCCAGACTGTTGAGCACAGCCGCGACGCCATCGAACAGCGAGGAGTCCTGGGGCTTGTCGATGATTTTGAAACCCGACGCCCCCTTTTCCATGCACGGCCCGGTCGATTTCGCTTTTCCTCGGTTCACAAAACCTGGTTGGTCCTGAGCAATGGCCACGTAGCCGCGTTTAGCCCAGCCAATCACCCGCGAGCGCATGCGCACGCAGTAGCCTCCGCCTCCATGACAGGCCACAATTCCCGCACGTTTGGCATCGTCCGCCCCACCCACGGGTCGGGCAAGCGTGGCGAAAATGAGGACCTCACGCCCCGTCTCGGGGACGACCCGGGAAAGAAAGCGCAAGTCGGTGACCTCCACCCCCTGCTCAGTCTTCGTCTCGAGGATCTCCACGATCTTGGGAGGGGTGTCGGTCAGAAACGGGGCGAAACAGTCCTCACCCGAGGCTATGGCAGTCAGCGAGAGAACCACAAGAAAAGCAAAACGAAGCATGAAAGACCCTTTCTACTGCAAACCAGTCAGACGGCGGAAGTTCCCGCCAAGAATGAGTTCACGCCCCCGCTCGTCCAAATGCTCGAACAGTACTCGCTACTTCGCCTTCGAATCCGCGCTGGCGAAGATGTCGAGCAACGTCTGGCGCGCTCCCCCCATGCCTTCCCAAATTTGCAGGGCGTTTTCACGCCACTCTGGCTCATGGCATACGTAGGCCACATCGGAGTTCAGGCAATCGCGCATCTCGTTGGTGATGGACTCGAGATCGTCGGGTGAATAGCCGTTGGGCCACGGGGGATACTGGCGGCTCGACCACGGGGGATAGAGGCTGCACTGGTGGGCTGCCAGAGGCGCATGCGGCAGGTCCACAAACGAGCCATCGGACACCATTTCGGGCATCCCGAACTCACTCTCGAAGGCTATAGCCTTCGCACGCAAGGCGGTGACCAAAGACTCGATTTCGGGGGTCGTCGTCCCACCCGCGAGAAGATTGCACTGCTCTTCGGGGTCCGCAGCCAGGTCATGCAGCGTCTCCTCTCCTCCATTGTGATAGTGGACAAACTTGTGCCTCCTGCCCACTGCGGCGACATACCGACCACGACCTCGACCGTGATGGAAGCAGACGATTCGATTGGAGGGAAAGTCCGATTCTCCTAGGAGACTGCAGCCGGCCAATGGGTGATCCTCGGGCACCGATACGCCAGTGGCCTCGAGGATTGTGGCTGTGACATCCCAGGTGTTCACAGGCATCTCCGAGCGTGTGCCTGCGGCGAAACCCGGACCATGGACTAGGAACGGGATGTGGGCCGAGCCCTCGTGCGGCGTGTGCTTCTGGTAGCCCCCATGATCACCAAGCATCTCCCCGTGATCGCTGGTGAAGAAAATCAGAGTGTTCTCCAACTGCCCGGTCTCCTCCAAGGCATCCAGAACGCGCCCGATATGGGTGTCAATCAGAGTGCAGGCGGCAAAATACGCCTCGCGCATGCGCTGCATGCGAATGCCGGTGGGTTCTGGATTCTCAGGCGAAACGGCGAAGTTTTTCTCGCCACCCGGCGGGATGGGACACGGAGGCGGCAGTTCGGCGTCTCGGTACATGTCCAGGTACTTCTGCGGCACGTAGTAGGGAGGATGGGGGCCAACCCAGCTTGAGATGATCAGCCAGGGACGGTCACGCTCCTCCTGCAGCACCTCAATCGTCTTGTGGGCCACCCAGGCGGAACCGTGGTGCTCCTCGGGCACACGGGCAGGCTGAGGCGTGTGGTAGAAAAGCGGACGCACACCATGCTGGCAACGAATGTGTCCGTATCCGACACTCTCCAAGTATTGCAGATATGCATCGTCCTCTCGGCAGCTTGGAAGCTCCTCCATCGAGTACATGTGCGCGTAGCCGTGATGCTCCCGCGGCGGGTTGTGATGCATCTTGCCGACGGCGATGGTCTGATATCCCGCCTCGGTCAACAGGCGCGGCATTGTCGCCAGTCCATGATCCTGAATGAAGGCATTGCTGTTGGTGTAGTACCCATGATGACGCGCGGACGCACCCGTCAGCAAGTCGTGCCGGGCTGGCATGGAGACTGGACACGAGCTGTACGCACGCGTGTAGGCACGTCCACCACGCACAAGCCGATCCAGGTTCGGCGAATGCACATGGCCATGCCCCAATGCGTTGATGGTGTCAAAACGCTGCTGATCCGCATGCAGTATTAAAATATTCGGGCGCGATATCTCTGCCATGTTTTCCGTCTCTGTTTTCCTGACCACTGTTTTCCGGAAAGTTTGCGTGCTGCGCATCAATCCTCGGATTTCCAAAACACCTTCTCGTCTATCAACAACTCCGGCTCTTCGACCTTCGACGCAATCTCTTTGGCGAGTGCGGCCGAAGAGGAAATCTTGTTGTCGATGATATCGACATTCAGCATGCGGATGCGCAGGGAGCCTCTCTCAACCACGTAGGCGGCGTACTGGAACGTGCGTTTGTTGTCGGCAAGCTTTCCGCGCGCTGTGCCGATCCAATCCAACTGGATCAGCGTCAGTCCCTCGCAGCGCCAAAGACATCCACGCGCAAACATAGCGTCCTTCGAGCCAGCGGGGTATGAGATCAAATACTCTTTCTTCCCAAGAGGAAGCACCAGCAACTGCTCCGATTCGCCGCCGTCCTTCGTTCGTCGCCATAAACCCAAAGCAGCCCGGTCGATGTCGATCTCAGGCTTCTCCACCAGAGGAACCATGTAGTCGCATCCCAGCAACGCCATACAGGACACTAGCACCAGCATCTTCTTCATCTTCATACCCCTTTCGATTCCAACGCCCTGCCGCATGCGCACATGTTTCGACTATCCTTCCATAAATCCAACGCTGCAAGCATTTCATCGTCAAACACAAGACACTGCCCGGTCTGGAGACCAGGTGACACGACGAACTCTCTGAGTGGTGCGGGCCGTCTCGGACCGCGAGTGCCAGGTCATGCCCTCGGTCCCGGAGGTCCCGAGCCACCGGCTTATGCGATACGAATCCTTGTCCATTTGTGGTTTGCCTTTTGCTCGTGTGGCATCACTTTTGCGGTGGCCAGAAACTTCCCTGCAAACGACGAGACGAACTCTGACACACGGGAGCCCCAAGACATGTTCATCGACATCCACGTTCACACCATGAGCTTCGCCAAGCTTCCCTGGGCACCGGGAATGGAGTGCCCGGCCACACCCGAGCAACTGGTCGAGATGTACGACGACGTCGGGATCGACCAGGCAGTCCTACTGCCCTTTGTCATCCCGGAATGCAATCCGATCACCCAGTGCAACGAGGAGATGCTGATGATCGCGGAGCGGTTCCCCGGTCGCTTCATCCCCTTCTGCAACATCGACCCGCGCACATTCAACAACTCGGCCAGCTACGACCTCTCCTATGTCATGAACTACTACAAGGACCAGGGGTGCAAGGGGATTGGCGAGATGACCGCCAATCTGCCTTTCGATGATCCGAGGGTGACAAACCTGTTCGATCATGCGGAAAAATGCAGCCTGCCAGTCACCTTCCACGTTGCCGATCGCAACCATGATATCTATGGACTGATTGACCAATTCGGCCTGCCAGGTCTTGAGAA
>JAGLDW010000724.1 GCA_023145395.1 Lentisphaeria bacterium
GTTGCCCTCAACCGCCGTGTCCCCATGTAACTGAGGCGTTACGCTGTCTGGAGACACGTTCCACCGCGCTCCAGAGAGCGGTGGACTGGGAACTCCCACCTGTAGCCACTAGTGCTGCGTCTCACTAGTCAACCGGAGGACCTTGCGGCGGGGGCGCGTTGTCGTCGGGCTCGCTCACCCCGGGGACGGGCCAGCGTCCAACTTCGTAGTAGTAACTGGCCAACAATTCCATATAGGACGTCTCGAGCTTGATCGATTCCACCTTGGCATTCTCGAGGTCGTTCTGACTGCGGATGAACTCGAGGATGTCGATCTCGCCATTCTCGTAGCGATCCACATAGAGTTCCACCTGGCGCGTGACCAGTGCGATCTTCCGACGTTGCAGATCGATGTTGCGCGCGCGTTCATCCAACTGCCTCGAAAGATCGAACAACTTCTGGCGTTTCCGCTCCGAGAGCAGCGACCAATTCCGGCTGTTTCGACGCAACGAGTTGATTTTCTTGCGCCATTCGGCACGGTCCTTGCGGCGCCCGAGCTTCCAGGAGAGTCCCAGTGAGAACAGTAGGCTGTCATCCCCTCCGCGAAAGTTATGGCTATCGCTGGCGGTGTCCCATCCTTGCGTGACCGAAGCATTCAGGTCGGGCCATAGTTCCTGCTTTGCAATGCGCACATCCCCTCGAAGTTTTCGGTCATCGAGTCGATTGTTAATCAATGTCTCAAAGTTGTCCATTGCAAAGCCTGTGTCGATTCGGATATCGGTTTTCGCGATGGTGAACTGGAACTCGCTAAGAATGTTCAGAGACTGCGCCACGGGCATGCCCATAATCACTTTCAATGTATCCAGGCCATTGGCGATGCTGCGTTCCGCCTTCAGCAACGACAACTCGTTGTCCGGCACCTGGATGCGGGCAGTGCTGATGTCCAACGGCTTCTCCCGCTCGATTGCGTTCTCCAGATTGCGCCGCGCCCGCGCCAAGCTTCGTTCGACTACCGTTTTCGACTGAAGATTGCGGATCACCTGATAGAAGGCCGCCGTCACTCTGTACGCTACCTCGCGACGTTGCCGGTGCAGTTCATTCAATGTCTTCAGTTCCTCGGTCAGACTGTCCTCGATCGATTTCCTCGTCGAGAAAAAGGTGCTGTCGGTGCCCAGCAGCTTCTTGCTGAGTTTCAGCGTGACGTACGAAGCATCTCCCGTGCCTTCGCGATCATCTTCAAGCCCCGTGCTCACGGTGGCGTCAAAACCTCCCACAATCCTCTTTTTCAGCGATGCGTCATGGCCCACGCTCTGGGCGTCCACGTCAGCCTTGCCCGTGTAGTTGAACTCGAAGTCGAAGACGGCGCGCTGAATGATCGTCTGCAACTGCTTCGTATCCAGATCGATGGCGGCCATATGCAGCGTCTGCGAGTGCTTCATGGCATGGGCAATGCACTTGCCGAGGCCCATGGGTTCGGGAGCGGCAGCGTCGTCTGCACACAGAAAGAACGGCGCGGCCACAAGAGAGAGGACGAACAGGAACAACGGTCTACTCATAGCGAAGCGCCTCCACAGGATTGCGGTTTGCCGCCTGGGAGGCGGGGTACAGACCAAAAATCAAACCCGTGGCTGTCGAAGCCAGCACGGCGATGCAGATCAGCGGGATGCTGAATACCACGGGGAGATCCAGAGCCTGGCAGGTCAGCGCCACAACGGCAAGAGAAAGCAGGACGCCAAACACGCCGCCCGTCACAGCAATGATGACGGACTCCGCCAGAAACTGTCGGAGAATGTCGAAACGCGTCGCGCCGATGGCCCGCCTGATCCCGATTTCGCGTATGCGTTCGGTCACGCTCGCAAGCATGATGTTCATGATGCCAATCCCACCAACGATGATGCTGATGGAGGAGATGCAGGCGGTGAGGATATCCAGCAAACGCTGGCTCTGCTGTTTCTGTTTGAGAAGATCCATCGGAATGATCATGTCGTAGTCCTCCACGCCGGCATGGGTGACGCCCAGGACCCGTTTGACAACGCGTCCAGCCTGATAGAGAAAATCCTCGCTCGTCAGTTGAAGCTGCAATTCGTCCACTTCACTGCGCATTTCCAGATGGGTCGTTCTCGCGATGAGAGTGTCGAGAGGGATGAGAATGTCGTTGTTGGGGTCGGCCACACTTGTGGCCTCCAGCTCCTCGAGAGCGATTCCCTTGTCCGCCAGTACGCCAACAACCGTGTAGTAGACTCCCCCGAGCAGCAGGGTTT
This sequence comes from Lentisphaeria bacterium, assembly GCA_023145395.1. Taxonomy (GTDB): domain Bacteria; phylum Verrucomicrobiota; class Lentisphaeria; order Oligosphaerales; family Lenti-02; genus JAGLDW01. The sequence goes on from JAGLDW010000724.1 coordinate 2,240, forward strand.
CGCCAAGAGGTTCCTCCACCCTCAATTCCTCGGCCACTCCATGGCCAAGCACGGCAAGCTTGCTGTTTTCCGCAGCATCCGTGGCGTCCAGAAAACGCCCCGTCTCCACTGCTAGGTTGTTGACGGCGAGGTAGTCTCCCCAGATGCCGATCACGCGCGGCGACAAGGCTCGGCCACGATGGAGCACATTGAGCTTGATCCCACGCGAGCAGGACGCATGCGCGATCGTGTCGCTATTTTGTCGCAATGCCTCCAGATCCTTGCGCGACAGCCCAAACGACCCTTCCATCCGTGCCTGAGTCAGCCGTTCATTCTCCAGCCGACGATCCACTATGCGCACGAGGTTGGCACCGAGCGCGCGGATCTGATCCATCTGCTTCTGCTTGCTTCCCAGAGAGAACGAGGACATGGCGATGACGCTGGAAACGCCGATGATGATGCCCAGCATGGTCAGAAACGTCCGCATGCCATGGGTCATCAAGCCCTCCTGCACGCCGATGCGGAGCAGATCCATCGTACTCAGTTCTCCATGAGCCTCCTCTTCCCGCTCATTGTGCCAGCCCTCTGCTTCCGGCGCACGTGTCCGCCGCCCCTTTTCCTCTTTGACGATCTTGCCGTCCTGGATGGTCACACAGCGAGTGCCCTGCAAAGCGAGATCCGGATCATGGCTGACCATGATGATGGTGTGCCCCTGCCCGTGCAGTTCGTAGAGGATATCCATGATCTCGCCGCTTGTGGTTGAATCAAGATTCCCCGTGGGTTCGTCCGCGAGTAGAATATCCGGATCGTTGATCAGGGCACGGGCGATTGCCACCCGTTGCATCTGGCCGCCCGACAGCTCGGTTGGGCGATGGTGGCAGCGGTCGCCAAGCCCAAGCCGGGTAGCCATTGCACGGGCTTTCTCCTGACGTTCCCGGCGTGGGACGCCACTATAGGCCAGGGGCAAGGCGATATTCTCCACGACAGTCAGGTCGCTCAGCAGATTGAACTGCTGAAAGACAAAGCCGATGTGCTGGTTGCGCAGCCGGGACTGCACGCGGTCCCCACCGGACGCCGCATCGCCTCCACTGATCTGATAGACTCCCGAGGTGGGTGTGTCCAGCAGACCCAAAATGTGCATGAGAGTTGATTTTCCGGATCCCGAACTACCGACGACGACGACAAAGTCGCCAGGCAGCACATCCACGTCCACGCCGTCAAGCGCACGCACCACGTTCTCACCCATGCGGTACTGCCGGGTGAGATTGCGAATATGGATGACGTTGCTATCGCCGCTCATCGGTTCCTCCCGTCTCGGGGATCACGACCAAATCCCCCTTGGCCAGCCCCTGCCCTTCCTCGATGGCGAACCAGCGTTCGTTGAAAACCCGTCCGCGGATGGAGATGGGCGCTTCCCCGTTGTCGTTCAGTTTGTGCACGGTACCCACGCCATCGCCATCAAGCGCGACCGCCTCGCGTGGAAGTGCAAGACCCGTCGTCGATTGCGTTGCGACGATTTCCACCATCGCAGACATACCCGGGTGGAAACGCGCGCCCTGACCGTCAAAGGAAATCTCGGCGTTGAACATCATGATGCCGCTCTGCGCTCCACCGCTGGCAGTGGGGTCGATCTGGTTCCTGTCGCGACCAATGGCGCCGAGTTGCTCCAAACGTCCGGGAAACACACGCTCGGGGAATGCGGGCATGATCACACGCACAGGCATGCCCTCGCGCAGGTCGTGGAAATCCGCTTCGTTGATCACCAGGTTCACGCGCATCGAGCCCAAATCGATCACATCGGCGATGATGTCCTGTGGCCGCTTCTCCACCCCAGCCTTGTATTCCCGCCGCACCCCGCCTGAACGCCAGTCGTAATAGTCGCGAATCCGCACCACCCCATCCCGTTGCGCGCGTACCTCAGCACCCGCAATTTCCTTGCGGGAACGCTCGAGGCGATGCTCGAGGGAGGCGAGCCTGGTCGTACTTGCAGCCAACTGCTGCTCGATCTCCTTGATCCGCCGTACGACATGCCGCATGGCACGTTGGGCACGCGCCTCGGATCGTTCCACCGCCCGGCGCAGCTCGATGCGTGTCTCCTGGCTGGCGCCCTTCTTTTCGATGGCGATGTTGTGCTTCTTTTCCGCCACGTACGCCTCCGCCACCTGGACTCTGCGCTCGTAGGGTTCCAGCGCGGAGGCGCTGATGAAGTTCTTCTTTCGCAACCGCTGTTGCCGAGCCAGCTCCTCCCGGGCATCCTCCAAATCCAGATTGGACAGACGAAGATCCATCTCAAGGAGGCGCAACTCGCTCTTCGTCGGATGCCCCAACTCCTCGGCCTCGGCCAACTTCGCGTGCGCCAGCTCGGCCGTGTGCAAGGATGCCTCCTCGCGTTCCCGAAACTGGGTCAGACGCAAGCTCGCCTCGATGATTTCCCGGCTCAGCGCCTCTTTCTCGATCACGTCTTCACTGCCCTCGATCGACACACGGGCGAAACTGTCGTCCATGCTGAAGACAAGCTCGCCCTTGCGAATGGGAGTTCCCTGATCGACAATTTTCAAGATGTATCCATGGGTGCGTACGATCGCTGGTTCTGCGCCAGCACTTTCCAGGAGCCCACGCTGACGAACCACACGCGCCTCCCGCAACTCCGTCACCGCCACAGTGCGCCTCTGGGTCACGTCGCCTTCGGATCTCCGCTGCCACCAAAATGCACAGCCAATGGCGCAGGCCAGCACGGCGAGCAGGACGGCGACAAGTCTTCCCCTACGTTGATTCTTTGCAGCAGCCATGACTACGGCCCGTCCTTTTCAAAGGGAAAGAAGACGTCCGCCAGCGCTCCCGGCTTGAGTGCGATCTTCGCAGAAGCGATTTTGACCTGGACCGTAAACACAACCTCACCCAAGGGCTCCTGACTCGAATAGAGACCCACTTGGCTGTCCTTTTTCTTGCGATTGCGGAAAATCAGCCCCAAATTCTCCACCTTGCCTTTCAGCGGCTCGTCCAGCAAGGAAGGAATGCGTACGTCCACGGCCAGCCCCTCTTTCACCTGGGTGAAGTACTTCTCCGGCACATCCACGCTGACGACCATCTCGCCCAGGTCCGGGATGGACATGAGCATGAACCGCGGTCCCACCACGCTGCCGACGGCCAATTTGGCGAGCATTCCATTGCTCCAGATCTTGCCATAGCTGATCAGCCCGTCCGCCGGCGAGGTCACGGTCATATTTCCCTTCCTGCGCAATCGGCGGTCCACGCGTGCCTGGTAGCGCTTGACATCCAATTCAGCCCGGCGGTATTCACGCCCCATCTTGTCATTGTTGTACTCGGTGGTTTTCTCCAGCACCCGCAGCCTCATTTGCTGGTTCATGTAGTCCAACTGGGCCTTGCTTTTCGCGACTGCGGTCGCTCCCTCCTCTACCTTGGCGAGTCGAATCTGCGTCTGCTCAAGATTCAACTTTCTCCGTTCGACATCGCGCTTCAGCTTCCGCAGCTCCGCAGGCGACAGACTCGTGGTTTTCTTCTTGTGTTCGCGGGCCAGCCTTCTCTGCACACGCTCAAGCTTGACGGTCGCCGTCGCCACATCCAAGTTTGCTTTGTTCATGCCGCTGGAACTGATGCCATTCAGCGTCGTATCCAGTTCGAGGCGGGCGATTTCCAGCAGATTGCGCGATGTCTTCAGCTTGAACTCGCCCTCGCGCAGAAGCAATCCCTTCGACTTCTGCAATTCCTCCATCCGGCTTCGTCTCTGGCTCAGTCTGGTTTCGTCCTCGCGCAGGCGCTTGTCGATCTCCTCGGAGTCCAGCTTGGCCACCACATCGCCCTTCTTGACCACCGTCTCCTCGTCGACGAGCCATTTCACCTTGGGCCATGGCCAATGTCCGATATTCTTGACGATGATATCGATGGAGTTCACCGGAGTCAGCTCGCCACTGACACTGAACAGATTGTCTCCCCCCGCATCGTCTGCCCCTTTCTGCTGCTCAAAGTCACCCCGCATGGTCACGGTGCGCCTCGCCCACCCCGTGTCGTCCAGGATGAAAAGTCCCTGGTTCACCGTCCCCGTCACTTCCTGATAGATTCCATCGAAAGCCAGATAGCTCTTGCCGCCTTTCCACTTGACGAAACGGAGAGCGACGGCAGGACCATCCGTCTGCCTTTCGGCTTGGAGTCGCACCTCCCCGTCCATGCCCGGACGGAGCCAATCGGTCGGCTTGTCAAGCGACACGACAAAATCAAAGACCTTGACCCCGTACTGACGGTTCTGACTTCCCCACTCCGCCTCCGGCTTCTCGGCAAGGTCATGGGGGAGAGTGCTGATGGATTTGATCCGGCCGTGCACAGGAACATCCCCCCGGCCACGCACTAGAATCGTCGCTGGGTCACCCACCTCGAAATGCCTTCGCATGGACTCCAGAATCACTCCGCGGAAAGCCAGAGTGTCCATATCCGGAATCTTCATGAACGTGAAGTTCTTGCGGAGCTTTGCTCCAATGATCACCTCGGACCAACCACTGCGCCGGTAGCTGACATAGCCAGACAGCGGCGCGACGACCTCCGTGTTCGCCAGACTCTCCTCCGCCTCCTCGATCCGCTTGCCCAGCAGTTCTCCACGGCTGGCAGCGCCCTTCTTTTGAATCTCGCTGATCGCCTTGTGCTCTTCGATCTCGTTACTCAGCTTTTCCATCTCAAGCTGCAAGTTCTCGATCCGCAAATTGCAGATCTGGATCGTGGATGCGGTCGCAGGCAAGCGGGCGATGGCAAGGGAGCGCTCCGCGTAGTCCAAGTTCGCCTGCTTTGCCGCCAGTTCGCTCTCGAAACCGTCAAGCTCTCCCCGAGAAATCATCTTGCGGGCAAAACGATCGCGCCCCTTGGTCGCGTCCTCTTCGGCAGCCCCAAAACTAAGGCGGGACACCCGTAGGCGCCCCTCGGCAATCGCCACCTCGTCCGCTTCGGGAAGCCGTTGGTACCGTGCTCGCCGCGCCGCCTGCACGGCAAGCTTGTCACCAAGCTCGGCAAGTTGATCGCGCATTAGCTGATTCTTGTTCCCGATGCGCAGAAGCTGATAGCGCAACGACCCCTCCACCGACTTCATCTCAAGTTTCAGAGAGTCAAGTCCATACTGGGATTGCTCCCGATCGAAGCGAGCGATGACAGCGCCTTTTTCCACCTTGGATCCGTCATCGGCAAGATAGATGAGCGGAATGTAGGAAACGGGAGAGGAGATATTCTCGGATTTCTCCGTGAATGTGTGTACGCGACAGGTGTGCACAATGTGCAGCGACCGAGGTTCGGCGACGGATGAATCCGGGGGCAAGGCCGATGCAAGGCAGGCGGAGAAGAGGACGATGATGAAAGTGAGTTGCCGCAAATTGCCAGTTGGGGGAGGAATTGGTGAAAGTGCGGCAGGCGCGTGCCGAAAAAAATCTGGGGCATACGAATGCGATGTAGAATCCGAAGTAGGAGGTACTGTACCCCGCACTGCCTACGGAACAAGGCGGCGTGACCTCTTCATGGCGCAGATGACCCCACAATGTGAGAGGCGGGTCCTAGGCGGCGAAACTCTCACGACCCACTTGCCAATGCCCCGTGCTCCGTCCACGTTAAGGGGCGGCACGGAAAAAACTTCATCCCGCAATGCGGGAAGAAGTTATTTACGCGCCAACCCTAAGAGAAAGCACGACGGAAAAGCAGTCAGGGAAACGGAAATCCCCGCCGACGGGAAACGCAGGCATGAATCTTCCACAACTTCTCAAGAAACGGTATAGGATCGGGGAGGAACTCGGACGTGGTGGCATGGGCGTGGTCTGCACATGCCACGACATCAAGACGGGCAAAGAACATGCCGTCAAATTTCTGGGACTGGAGCAGGCGTTGCTGGCGGAGGGCCGTCGTCGTTTCGAACACGAGTCCCGGTTGCTCGCCGAGTTGGACCATCCCGGAATCGTCGATATCATCGACTATGGCGTGGAGAATGATCTCCCCTACCTCATCATGGAACTGTGCATCAACGAGGAGGGGAATCCGTACAGCCTGAAACAGCTACAAGCGGATTCTCCAAAGCGCAGAATTCCCGCAGAGCAGATTGTCCCTATCATCCTGGAACTGGTGCCCGCCATCGCGATGCTCCACCAACGTGGAATCATCCACCGGGATCTCAAACCCGACAACGTCCTCCTTCAAGTGGATGATGCGGGAATACTCCATCCCAGACTCACGGATTTCGGCCTTGTCGCGCTCACGAGGGATGAAGAACAGGTACGGAACTACGATCTGTCCATCAGCCTTTCCGTACAGCACGACACCGAAGAGAATCTTGCCTGGATCGGCACCTATGAATACATGAGCCCCGAGCAGCGCAACAACGAACGACTCGACTCCGCCAGCGATGTCTACTCGCTCGGACTGATCATGTACAAAATGTCGACGGGCTATGAACGTCTGAATCCGGAACTGCCTTCGGAGATCAACGGGAACCTGCCCGCGTGGTTCGACGAGGTGGTGGAGAAATCCCTGGAAGACAAACGGGAGGACAGACTCGCCTCCGCCTCGGCCGTATGGGAACTGATACAGGAGAGGCTCAAGAACCAGACGGACGGCGACGCCTCCCAGGACCCATCCGCCAAGCACACCTCACGGCACACAGCTCTGACAGGCGATGCCGCTCTGCAGAGACAGGCGACATACCGCAAGTTCATGATTTGGTGTGGGAGAGCAGCTTTCTTTGGAGGCCTGCCCATTGCCTTGGCTCTGGCCGCGATAGTTCTTTGGATGCTTCTGACGTCAAAGGGGGGAGAGTTCGCTTGCCGGGGAGTTCGGGGTGCCCTGCCTGTATCCACATCCGTCAAAATGCTCACCGTGCTGGCCCGGAAGCACCGCAGTGAATCCGTGCGTGCCTTTGCGATTGCTGAGTTGGGCGCCGTGCCGGACCACACTGCGGCCACGAGCCTGAGCATGCTTGTGCGTGACCCATCCGATAGTGTGAAGCGAAGTGCGCTCCTTGCGCTCGGCACGCGCGAGGACTGTGCCGGGAGGGACACTCGGATTGTGGCCGAAGCACTGCATTCGGGCGAGGTCGGTATTCGGAGTGCAGCCGTGGGAGCACTGGCTGCGGGACAGCCGGGTGCCGTCGCAGTTCTCCACCTCGGCTCTGCGCTGGACGACGAAGTGCTTCCGGTCCGGAGTGCCGCAGCAGCCGCTCTCAAATCCTTCGGCGCCGCTGGCATGCCCGGATTTGTCTATGGACTCAACTCGCGTGACCCAGGAATACGGTCTCTGTCCTGCGGGATGCTCACGGGGTGGACACCGGCATCAACGCACACGTACACCCAACCCCAACTCGTCATTCTAGGTACGGCATTGGTGCAAGGAGAACCGAAAACACGCAAACTCGCCGACATCCTTCTACAGCCTGCCGGCCCGAAATCCTTCCCTGCAATTTTCAAAATGGCGGCACGATGCGAGCTGGTGCCGGACAGCGTCATCAACTTTGTGCGTGCACAACTCCGTCAGAATGGTCGGGTGGCACTTAAGGAACTACTCGCACTGGCGGCGCATACAGAAGATCCCTCGGTGCGCACTGCGATTCTGCAGGTGATCGATTCGCTTGAATCGGACGTCCTCGCGCCCGTCGGCGCCGAACTCGCGAAGGCGCTGGAGCACGACACACTCCGAACACTCGTAACCAAGATGCTGAAACGCACAGGGGTCGAACGTCCTGACGTGGTTTCCGCATTGCGTGTGGAGGCCCAGGCAAAACAACCCGGGCGCCGCGTTGTCGTGGCTAGGCTCCTCGCTGGCGGCATGCCCTCCGCGACCAACCTGATGATGATGATGACGGCCGACAAGGACACGGAGGTCCGATGTGAGATTGCGCATTCCTGGGCACAGATCGACACTCGGGAGGCACCTCGCCAACGGGCACTGGCAACCCTGTTGTCAGATGTGTCTCCAAAGGTGCGGACAGTAGCTGCGAAATCGGCATCGAAGCATCCGGAGACCGGATTGAAGTTGACCGCTAGGCTTGTTGGACTCGCGGCTCGCGATGAAAACGCCACCGTCAAAGAGACCGCTACCGACACCATCCGCACGCTAGGTGCCACGTCCGCACTGCATGGTAGCATTCGGGAGGAACTTGCCGTGCTGGACGATGAAAGTGCGCGACAAAGCGTATTGTCGCTGTGCCGCTCCCTAGGCCCACTGGTCTCCGACAACGCGCCGGACATCGTCCGCTGCTTGCTCGCATCCGACAAGACCACCCGGCGCATCGCGGAAATGGCTATGGATGCGGCCCAAGGGTGGGAACGGCTTGACGTGGCGACCGTTGTGGCTCGCCTCGCCGCTGGCGAGGATTCTGCGCTCAGTCAACGGGCGGAGAAGGTCCTCGCCAAGCATGGCGATGCCATCGCTCCCCACATCGCGGAAGCGCTCTCGCTTGTGGATGTGGCAGGACGTGCCCGCCTCTGGAAGATTGCCAACGGCTTGGGAGGACAAGCAGCCGTTTCGCTGGCCGAGCACAATGCCGCAGTCGAGGCCCGGCAAAATGCCGAAGGTCTGACCAGGCAAATAGAGGAAGCCGGAGGCGACAAACTCGACAAACTACGATGGGGACGAATCCTTGCCCAGACGAAGACTGCGCGCGACGCCATGCAAAAGGGCCGGTTTGCGCACGCCGCAAAGCTCTGGACGGACGCGGTGCCCATGTGCGGCCCCCTCCTTGTCGCCATCCGAGCTAGGGAAGCGTTGGAGGAGGCGCGCGTCCTCGCAGATAAACGGCACTGGCGTCAAGTGCTCAGGGTTCTCGATGAAATTGATTTTGGGGATGTTCCGGACGACGATCTCGTCAAGCGCGCCGCTGGCGCCGTTGCCCGAGCCCGTGCGACCGCCGTGGAACGGATGCCCAAGGTACTCGTCCGGGCCAAGGTCAAGTTCCGTGAAATCAAGGGCGCTGTCGTCACCGTCGATGGCAAAATCCAGGAGCAATGCACCCCCGCCGTTGTCACGATCCAGACCGGTCGTAGCTATGCTATTCGGGTGGCGGCGCCAATGGCCAAGGGACTGTGGCACCGTCCCAACCTACAAACCTACCAGGCTCGAGAGGACGGGCTGAAGGAATTGACCTTCAGCCTCGTCCCGATACCCGTCCCCGACTTGCGCCTGGACACGAACGCAAACTACGCCGATCTCACCAACCTGGCAGGCAAGGACCGAGTAGCTGCGCAGACTCTCCAAAAACATGCTGTGGACGGCTTTGGCCTCCCCCTTGCGGTCCTGTCCGCCAAGGTTGGCATCCGTATGCGTCTCATACCTCCCGGACAGCAAAACCCCACACTCATGTACGTCGGAACCACGGAGATTACCCAGGAGCAGTGGACCAGTGTGATGGGCGGAAATCCGTCCGCGTTCTCGCAGATGGGCTCGGAGGCTCCCGTGGAATCGGTCAGCTGGACCGACTGCTGCCGATTTCTAGAGCGACTGTGCAAGATTGAGGACGTGCCCACAGGGACTTACAGGCTGCTCACGGATGCAGAATGGGAGACTGCCTGCGCCAGCGGACTGGAAGGCGTGGAGTTCCATACTGGAGACGGGCCTGACGCGCTAGGTCAGGGGGGATGGTTTGCCGGCAACTCCATGAAAAACACGGCCGCGACGGCGCAGCTTCTCCCCAACGCGTGGGGCTTGCACGACATGCACGGCAATGTGGCGGAATGGTGTCTGCGGACCGCGCAAACTTGGTCGGGAAAAAGGCTTAGTCAGGCTGAAGGAAAACGCTTCCATGTGCATGGCGGTTCCTATGCAGACGATGCAGAACATTGTCAACGAGACCAATCCGTGTCAATGCTCGCCACCCAAGCGTCACCCAGAATCGGCTTCCGCATCTGCCGCGTCCTCCTGGAAGCGGACGCTCTGCGTGCATCCAGCGGAATCAAGCCTGCGCCCGAAAAGGCGGGCAGCATGCCCGCAATCGCAGGAGCGATCACGTTTCCGGATCTTGACATCCAGTTCGTGCGAATCGAGCCGCTGATCTTTCCGATGGGACAAGGCAGGGGCGACACGACACGACATTCGGTCAAGATCACCCGCCCCTATTGGATTGGCAGAACCGAAGTGACCCAGAGCGACTACCGGGCCGTCATGGGTGAGAATCCGAGCAGCCTCCAAAGCGCCCCCTTGCCGGTGGACAATGTCACTTGGGACCAGGCACGGGCCTTCTGCAGCAAACTGACCAAGCTAACACACGCCAAGCTGCCAGAAGGATACACCTGTAGACTGCCGACGGAATCCGAGTGGGAATGCGCAGCGAGGGGTGGACACCTGAAGCCAAAACAGACGCCATTCAGTGGTGGGGGAAACCTCAGTCTGGTTGCCTGGTACGCGGACAATGCCGGTGACCAAATCCACGCGGTGGCTCTTCGCAAGCCGAATGCTCTTGGCTTGTACGACATGAGCGGAAATGTGGCGGAGTGGTGCTACGACTGGCACAGCAAGTACATCGCTGGCCCCATGGTGGACCCGTGCGGTCCGAACATCCCCACCAGCGGCAAACACATCTTTCGGGGAGGAAGTTTCTACAACGCATCCACATCGTGCCGAGTCCACCACCGCCAAAGTGCGAAACCCCAGGACTCTTCATCAGGCAGAGGCTTCCGAGTGGTTCTCGGTCCCTCTCTCGGGAGCAGACCCTAGACAAGACGGCGACGCACTCCGGCACCATCACTTCTCCAGGAACACGACTTCCGTGCCATACGCAAGGACGGTAGTCGTCGTGCGTGCGGTTCCCCTCGAAACCGTGATCTCCATAGGCTTCGCACGAAAGCTCATGAGTAGAACGAGAATCCGTCCTCCGTCCCGGAACGCAGCCCAGTCGGTGTCTGGCAGACCTTGGACTTCGATCTCGTCGTCACAACGGTTCTTCGCACGTAGCACATCCTCATGCCGAGCAATCCATTCCGCA
>JAGLDW010000725.1 GCA_023145395.1 Lentisphaeria bacterium
GATGAGCAAGGAATCCGGCTCCGAGAGCGTTGATTGCCTGTTGCACGCCCGCACGAAGCGTGTCCAACGCGCGGATGCCCTGCTCGGCAGCGGCATTGTGCCATTGTTCGAGCCAGCAGCTTTCCGGTGTCTTGTCTTCGGGTACCTCGACCCGCGATTGATGGCACAGCATGAACAGCAACACGAAATCGCTGAATGCTTCACCCTCCATCATTGTTTCGAGATCGAATTCGACGAATGCTTGTCGCGTCAACGATACGTTGTCGCGCAGCAATCGCAGGGTGAGGCCATTGGAGACGATACCCCACAGATGGTCGTCGGAGCGGTTGAGGAATTCTTGGACCAGACTATGCGGACTGACTCGGGCTGCACCAGCAACACCGGCCTGTTTGATATCCATCTTGACGCGACAGCCGACAAGGTGAATGGGTGTGCTGGCCCATAGGTGGCTGATTGGATAGGTGCGACCATCGAGTTCCCATGCACGGTTTGTCATCAACCGCCCATAGCCCAGTTCCTGAAACAGGACCTGAAGCCAACGTTCGCGTGTCAGCGTTGTCCCCAAATCGGTCTCTGGTAGTCGCTCAGCGGCTTCTCGGAATGCTTTCCACGCTCCTTGAAGTCGATTCCAGGCGCGTGTGGCTACTTCGTTGATGCGCTCGTTCTTGGCTAGGTGATAGGATTCTGGACTGAGACCATCTAGATCCTTGTCGCGATCGAGAATGCGAGACAGGATGTCGGTTGGAAGAATCGAGCCTTCGGTGCGAATCGTCAGGAAGGGATTTCGTGTTCGCGTTCGCATCAGGCACCACCTCCCAAGCTTACGTCGGGAAGGAAGACAAAGATGCCGAGAACATCGGGCGGCAGTTCGGGCCGGATGGTCTGGCGTACGTTGCGCCATTTGGCAGCCGATCGCACGCGCTTGTGCGCTGCCAGCAGGCCGTCTCCTTGCGCGCAAGCCTGCTCTTCCAGCGTGGGACGCAGTGCGTCATGGCCATCGAGCACGCGCTGGATGAAGATCCG
>JAGLDW010000726.1 GCA_023145395.1 Lentisphaeria bacterium
TTTTTTGCAAGAGCCTCCTCCTACAGACGGCAGAACTCCGTACGGAGAATCACTTCGTCCTGCATCTCGGGTGTCAGGCGCACGAAATAGTCCGTGTAGCCGCCGATGCGCACGACGAGGTCGCGATGCGACGAGGGATCCTTCCTGGCCGCGCGCAACACCGCCTCGTCCACGACGTTGATCTGGGTCTCGAATCCCCCGCGTCGCAGGAAGGTCAGAACCAACGCGCCAAGCCTGCTTCGCGCATCGGAACTTTCGAAAAGACTGCGGGAAAATTTCATATTGTAGGCTGCGCCACCGATCAGTGGGGAATGATCCCAGCTCGTGGCGGACAGGATGGAAGACGTGGGTCCTGAGCGTTCGCGCCCCTGAGCGGGTCCGCAACCATCTGCAAACGGCATGCCCGCCAAGCGACCATCGGGGGTCGCGCCGCATTCGCCCCCCAGTCGTTCGTGCATGACCCAGCAAAAAGCGCCAGGTACAAAGTGAGCGTCATCGGGGCACATTTTCTGTCGGGAGCACTCGCCACTGGCGAAACTGACGACATCATCCACCAGCCCATCGACCTCCGCCACTCCGTTCCCGTATTTCGCATGCGCCGCAAAACGCTCCTGCTCCGCCTCTGCGCCGGAAAAGCCATCTGTCAGCAACTGCTGCAGTCGCTCCAGGGAAAGCGCTCCTTCATACACCTCGCGCCGGATGACATGCAGGGAGTCGGCCAGATTGGCAAGTCCGACGAAGGAGCACTCGACCCAGTTGCACACCGCTCCGCCGTCGTCGATGTCCCGGCCTTTAGTCAGGCAATCCTTGGTGAAGACGCTCTGCAATGGCTTCCGCCCGTGCTCGCGACGCCTCTCGCGCAGGCTGTTCTGACGCGCAGCCGCCTCTGCGATTCGCGCCCCCAGACGCATCCGATAGGCATCGAGAAACGAAGTGAATTCCTTCGCCACCACTCCCGACTTCACCTGCGCCTCGATCTCCTCCAAAAGAATCTTCGGAGTGCTGAAATAGGGCGAGGCGACCCAGACGTTGCTGCACCCCACTGGTGTGATCTCGACACAGGTCGAGTTGATGTAGTTGCAGGACTCCTTTGGATTCAGTCCATAGTTGCGCAGTCCGCGCTGAATGGTCTCATCCCCGAAGAATGCGGGATTGGGGCATCCCAGGCTCACCAGTTCCACCGCCAGATCCATCAACTCCTTCGGTGTCCCTTCATGCCAGCAGACACCGACTGTGGGATAGACGAGACGCGTCCTTCGCAACGCCTCGAGCGCCAAGAAACTCAACCGGTGGGTCAGGTCGGACCCCGACACATCGCGCCCACCCACCATCACGGACATGGCCAAACCGTCGGGCACAAACTCGTTGGTGAGCAGGTACAGACCCTCGATCAGAACCAGCGCATCGGAATCGTCCAGAACGCCAGCGGTCACATCCCGCTCGTAGAAGGGCCGGAGAGTGCGGTCGATATGCCCCGCAATGACCAAATGCACAGACTCCCCGTGCATCGTGCCAAGGTCCATAAGCCACAGGAGCTGAATCGCGTCGCGGAAACTCTCTGGTGGCCCATGGGCGATGCGCCTGCAAGACTCCGCAATCGCGGCCAGTTCGGCGACCCGCCAGGGCACAGCGTCACTCTGTGCGGACTCCGCGGACTCCGCAGCGTTCTCGCACATCCGGGAGAAGCCCTCCAGGGCATCCGCAAAAGAGCCATAGGCATCTGCCGCGTCGGGCGTGGCGCCACGTTCCCTCTCCCGGCACTCGGCGATCATCGCGTCCACACCATCGCGAAAGATCTTCTCGCGATCCAGCTCGCAGTGTCCGGTCTGCCCAGCGTATCCGGGGAGCGTGGCGAGATATTCGTTCGCTTCCGCAATCTCCTCGCTCGTGTGAGTCGAAGGCGCAATTCGCCCCACCAGCAGCTCAAGGTCGTCGATGGCGAAACGCAACTCTTCCAAGCGCGCTTTGGTCACCGCCCCTTTTCGGCGCTGCCAACTCTGCCCCTCGGTTGCACGCATGACCCGCGCAGTCGCAACCGCCGGCATCACCCACGACTGCGCCTTGCGTTCCAGACACCGGGCACGCAGAGCGGCAATGCGATCATCATCCGTCATTCCGTCACTCCTGCGTTCGCGAGAAAGTCGTCGATCAGTTCACGTGAAATACTGCCCGGCCGCGGGAAAACAGGCATACTATCCGGCGCAAACCAGTCCGCATGCTCGATCTCGTCCCCATCCTCGACCACTTCGCCAGACGCATGTTCCGCCGTGAAGCCCAGCATGAGCCCACTCGGGTAGGGCCATGGCTGGCTGCCGAAGTAGCGAATGTTCTTCACTTCGATGCCGACTTCCTCTCGAATCTCGCGCCGCACGGCCTCTTCGAGCGTCTCCCCAACTTCGACATAGCCCGCGATGAGACTGTACATGTCGGGAGGAAACCGATGGTTGTGGGCCAGCAGGAGGCGTCCATTTCGCGTAACCGCGGTGATCACGGCCGGGCTGATACGCGGATAGACCAAGTTTCCGCAAGCGGGGCACTGCAGCGCGCGCTCGTCCTCCTTGTGTCGCAACGGTCCGCCGCAGACACCGCAAAAACGGTGCGTGATCCGCCAGTGCAGAATCTGCCAGGCCCGGCCCGCCAGAGCGTGCTCCGTCTCGTCCATCGTGCCAATGAACTCACGCAGGCGAACGAAGCTCATTCCCTCCGGCGCCTCGTCTGCGGAGTCCGCAAAGCCCACCCATACAGGTTCGCCGTCAAAGGTGCCGAGAAATGCTCCCTGCTCTTCCTCCACGCCACAGGCCCGAGCGATATCCTCCCCCACCAGACCACTGACACCGTCTTTCGGAACCAGCAGCTCAGTGTTCCCATGAAACACCAGCCATTTTCTCTCCGCACCATCGTCCGGAGGCACAAACATATCCACATAACGACACACCGTCACTTACCCCCATACTCTTGATTCGTGGCTCGCGCAGACCGACTCATCTTACTGCCGCGTTTTGACCCGTTCAACCGACTTGTCAGGCCCGTTCGACCGGGCACGGTGGCCATCTCCGGTCGGCGGGGTAGATTCCACAGTCTCAAAAGTGGACACGCCGCAGACTCCG
>JAGLDW010000727.1 GCA_023145395.1 Lentisphaeria bacterium
GGAACCCGCGCCACTGCCTTCTCGTGACAAGTGGGGTGAAGATCTGGTAAGAGGAGCGACTGTCGCGCCTCTGTGAGAGGGCTGTGGGATTGCGGCCCCAGGTCACTCCCGGAGCGCCAGGCTGCGACAAGAGCAGCTACCCGACGAAGCGCTCACCAGCATAGGTGGGGCGTGCAGGCGTCCCGCGGAAGAGCGACTCAAGCCCAATCGCCGTTGAGTACTTGCAGTTGCCGGTTCGAACCAAGCCGAACTGCTGGACCAACTCGATCATCCAACAGGGGGGGGGGCGCGTTCAATGCTATTAACTTTCTCCCGTGTGCGAGAAATGTCTACTTGCGGCGCTGTGATCGACCACGGGTCGCGATCACAGGCCGTGTTCGAGTTCAGCACCGAGAGTACGCTGCCGCAGTTTTGTTGACCCGGACGCGAGGCGCCATTTGGGCGGCACGCACTCCTTGTGCCGCTTGGTTCCTTGGAGTCCCTTCCAGGGGCGCTGTTTGCCGCTTCCCTCTGTCCTGAGCATCTCCTGTCCGACACGCATCTCTTCTTTTTTCTCCCGTTTTTTCGCTTCACGGTGTGCATCTCTGCCTCTTTGCCCTTATCTTTAGCGAGAATTCTTGTTACAGGCTAAAGACAACCCAAAGCAAAGGAGGTCGCCGATGAGCAATCCAACGGGGAAAGTCCGGGCGCTGGAGCAGAAGGTGCAAGATCTCGTACAGGTTGTTGAACGCGAGGAAGGACTCGTTGCGGGCAGTCTCTACGCGGCCCGCACTCGGTGTGGACGCCAGGCCTGCAAATGCATGGCATCGGACTACCGACACGTGAACCGCTGTCTGTCATTCACGCAACAGGGGAAGTCTCGGACGCGAACCATCCCTGCTGCGATGGCCGAAGATATCCAAGCGAAGACCGGCGCCTACCGACACGCAAAGACGATTCGGCGACTCATCGCACGCATCGCCGCCGAGTTACTCAAGGACATCGACAGCATCATTGCCAGGGCCGCGCACGACGGGCAACGGAAGATGCTCGCAACCCTCCTCGAAGCAAGAAAGGGCAAAAAATGACTCACTACCCGGACACCTTCTCCCCCTTTTCTTGATCTGGAGTCGCGAGGAGCTCGAACATGCCGTTGGTTCCCTGACTCGAGCTTGCCAGGCTCGATGGAGCTCAATCGCGATCGTGCTCGTCCTCTGGCAGTGGGGGCTGCGCAATCGCGAAGACCCCTTCAGCTCCATCGTTGACAAGCTGTGGGCTCCTCTGGTCAAGACCATGGCCGCCATGGAGCTGAGCATCAGCGCCGAGGCCGTGTCGGCGGCGGCGCTGTGCAAAGCCAGGCAGGGCGTGGGCACTGCTGCCTTCGAGTACCTGCACCGGACCGCCAACCGCAAACACCTTGAGCAGCACACCGAGCTGATTCTCTACAAAGGATACCGCTTGCATGCTGTCGATGGGTCCAGCCTGCCGCTTCATTCCAACAAAATACTCACCACTGCCTTCGGTCGTCCGAGCTCCACCGGCGGGCGTAAATCGCCGCCCCAGGCGACATTCACAATCCTGGAGTTCGTCAACACGGGGTGGATCACCGACTACCGACTGTCCCGTTGCGATGCCAGTGAACTGGGGCAGTCCAAGTCCCTTACGGCCGGACTCGGCCAAGGGGATCTGTTGCTCGCCGACCGGCTATACTTCGACCCTCTCTGGTACGCGGACCT
>JAGLDW010000728.1 GCA_023145395.1 Lentisphaeria bacterium
CAGCCCCGAAATGACCTATTGGCATGGACTCCAAGCAGAAACAGATCGAGGATCGCATCGGACACGTCTTCGCCCACCCGGCGTTGCTGGAGGAGGCGCTCACCCATCCCTCCTACGCCATCGAGAGGCGTCATCCTCCCCCTGATAACCAGCGCCTGGAGTTTCTCGGGGACGCGGTGCTGCAGCTCGTCGTCAGCGAGATGCTTTTCAGTCGTCTCCCGGAGGGGGACGAGGGGATTCTCACGCGGGTGCGGTCGGCGGTGGCCAAGGAGGAGACCCTGGTTGGATTCGCACGCGAGCTGGCGTTGGGCGAGGCGTTGCTTCTTGGCAACGGGGAGATTCGGACGGGTGGTGTCGAACGCGCCTCCAATCTCGGCGACGCCTTCGAGGCCGTGCTTGCCGCCCTCTACCTCGACGGAGGATTGCCCCCGGTCCGCGCCCTCTGCGAACGCCTGCTTGCACCGTTCCTGAAGGATGTGGAAAGTCTCTTGGCGGAGGAGAATCCCAAGGGCGCCCTGCAGGAGCTGACGCAGAGAAAGCGGCACTTGGCTCCCACCTACGAGGTGATGGGCATGGAAGGGCCGGTGCATGATCCCTGCTTCACGGTGAGAGTGCTCCTGGATGGCACGCCGCTGGCCACCGCAACAGGCAACAGCCGCCGCACCGCCGAGAGGAATGCCGCCACACTCGCATTGGAGAAACTGCGGGCTGATGAGGAGGAGCAGAACGGTGAATGAGTTCGCCCTTCTCTACCCCCCGGACATCCGTTTTGGCTGGGGATGCCGAGAGAGCTTGGCCGAGATGCTGTCCGGACTGGATGTCGAGCCGTCCAAAAAGACTCTCTTCGTCTGTTCGGAATCCGCATGTGCGTCGGGCTTGGTCGAACCGTTGCTGCACGTGTGCGGAAGCACCGCGTCGGACGTGTTCACGGGCGTGCCGCATGATCCAGCTCTCGAGATCGTGGATGCCATCGTGGACCAATGTCGGGAGCTGGACGCGAAGGTTGTCGTCGCGATTGGTGGCGGCAGTGTGATCGACGCCGCGAAGGCGGCCGCTGTGCTGGCGCCGCTGGAGGGCACAACTGCAGACTACTTTCATGGCCGACGCGCCATCACGGGAGCGGGCCTACCACTGATCGCCCTTCCCACCACGGCCGGCACCGGCGCGGAAATCACGAAAAACAGTGTTCTGAGCGACCACGCCACAGGAGTGAAGAAGTCGTTGCGGAGTCCGCACATGGTGCCATGCGCCGCGCTGGTGGATCCGCAACTGACCGTGTCCATGCCCTCGGCGTTGACGGCCGCGAGCGGGCTCGATGCACTGACACAGGCCGTGGAATCGTTTCTCTCGCTGAAGGCGAATAGTGTGAGCCGGGCGCTGGCGAGACAGGCCGTGCCCCTGCTTATGGAGTTTCTCCCCCGTGCATTCCTTGACGGCTCGGATCAGGCGGCTCGGACTGCGGTGGCCGAGGGGAGTTTGCTATCTGCCATGGCCTTTTCGCAGAGCGGTCTGGGCGCGGTGCATGGGCTGGCGCATCCGATCGGCCTGGATCTGGATCTGCCGCACGGTCTCGTCTGCGCTGTGCTTCTGCCCCATGTGCTGCATTGGAACGCGTCGGTGTGCGGACCTGCGCTGGACACCTTGGCGCTGGAGGTCGCATTGCCCGACGGCGCCGCCTTCGTCGCACGCGTGGAAACGCTTTGCGGAGAGCTTGGCATCTCTGCGAACTTCGCGGGAACAGCGTTGAAAGGCTCGATCGACCACATTGTCGCAAACTGTCGTAGCGGCAGCATGGCCGCCAACCCCCGACCCATGTCCGACGAAGACGTGAGAAACATGCTGGAGCGGTTGGCATGACCACTAGGAAACAGACCCCCGAGACCCCGGTGATCGGACTCCGCCTTTTGGCTGCCCGCGAGCTTCGGCACCGGTTCTTCTCCTTTCTGCTGGGTGTGTCCGCCACGGCCATCGCCTGCGGCACGCTCGTGGGAACGCTGGCCGTGCTCAGTCTGCACGAGCAGGCAACGCGCGATGTGCTCGAACACAAGGAGCGCGAGCTGGACACCCGTCTGGCGAACTACAATCAACAGCTCGAGGCGGCCATGGGACGGCTTGGCTTCAACGTGACCATCCTGCCAGCCGGCCAGAATCTATCCGATTGGTACGCGGACGATTTTGCGTCCGAAACCATGCCGGAGACGATCATCGAGACGCTGCATGAAGCCGGACTCGTGACCATCGAGAATCTTGTGGCGCGACTGACCGGGCGGATTGAGTGGGCGGAGGGCAAGCGCGTGGCGCTGGTGGTGGGCGAGGCGTTGTCGTCCAAGCAGGCTTCCGCATCTGCGGCGCTTCCCCAGCCCCCGGCCCCTGGCACGGTCGAGGTCGGCTACGGCCTGCACAGTCTTCTTTCGCTGTCCGCCGGGAAAACCATGGATCTCAATGGCCGTCGTTTCACGGTGGCTCGGTGTCTGCCCGAACAGGGAACGAAGGAGGATATCACCATTCGCATGGCGCTGATCGATGCCCAGGCGCTGCTGGAGCGACCCGGGCGAATCAACGAGATCCGGGCGATCCAATGTCGTTGCGCATGGTCCGAGTCCGGCCAGGTCGCCGCGGAGCTGGAGAAGGTGCTTCCGGGGGGACTGCAAGTCGTGGAGGAGCAGGGCAAGATCACCACCATTCGCATGGCGCGGGACATGATGGAGCGAGAGAGCCGGAGTATGCTGGAACAGGAGCGCAAGAGCCGTGTGGGTGCCCGCCGCCAGCGTCGCAGACTGGGTCTCGCGCTTTCCGGTCTGGCGGCATTGGTCGCTGCCTGCTGGGTGGCGCTCACCACACGCGAAAACTGCCGCGCCCGACGGGTCGAAGTGGGCGTGTTGCGGGCTCTGGGCATGCCCGTGCGTTCGATCCTCGACCTCTTCCTGCGCCGAACTGTTCTCGAGGCCGTTCTGGGCGCGGTGGCGGGATTTCTGGCGACCGCGTGGGTGGCGCAGGATGCGGGATTCGAGATCATCTGCTGGTTCGCCGCCGCCCTGGGCGTCGCCTGCATCGTCTCGCTTCCCGCCGCAGTGGCCGCAGCTCTCCTAGTGTCCCGTGCGGACGCCGGTCTCACTCTCAAGAACGATGTGTGAGAGCGGGATGTCGATTGCGGCGCTATCGCGCCCCGCTCGGCCTCCAGGGTTTGCGGAGTGCGCAGAGCACGGCTTGGACGAGCTACCTGGGGGGCACCGCGTAGGTGGGTTTGATCTGGCTGCATTTGTGCAAGTCCCGGCGGCTGAGCTTGCGCTTTTCGGCCTTGGCCTGCTTTCTGGCTTTCTGGACGCGTTTCTTGATGCTGGCGGTGGCGTTGTCCTGAAACTTGGTGAGTGCGGCGAGTCCCCCGGGTGTGCGGGTGGGGTCGTTGGTGTCCTCGCGCCACTGCGCGAGTTGCTTGAGCAGGCGTTCTCGCACCGTCTGCATCTCTGGCTTGTCCGCTAGGTTGCGGAGTTCGCAAGGATCATGTTCCAGGTCGTACAGCTCGACGGGGACGCATTCCCGAAACATGTCGTATGCCTGCCGTACAACAGAATCCTTGCAGACATCGGTTTGGGACTGTTTGGCGGCGGGGCATCCATCCACTGCGCCAAAGGGCCCCTTGCGCTTGCCTCCGAGCAGGTTGAGGATGAGCTTGTAGCGCTCGTCCCGGATTGTCCAGCACTTTCATCAGCTGCCCGATTCCCTCATCGACGCGCCGCACCGAATTGTAGTAGCCCGCGACACGCTGGCGCAACTCAGGCGAATCGATGCCGAGGAAATCCCACGGTTTGACGTCGTCGGGCTTCGTGGGGTGTTCGGGAACGCCTGCAACCTGCGCGCTGAACGGGGTGTGCGCATCGGCAAAATTCAGGTAGAAGAAGAAGGGCTTGGCACCCCCGTCTTGGAGGAATTGGCGGAAGCTTGCGGCAGGTGCTCTAACGTCGCGCGTCTTGCCGTGACCGACCCCCTTGAAGTCGAAGGGGAAATCCTTGGCTGGATTGACGTGAAGTTTGCCGACGATACCAGTGCGGTAGTCGGCTTTCTTAAGCTCGCTGGGGAGGTTCGGCAGGCCATCCGGCATGCGGAAGCCGTAGTGGGAGAGGCCAAGCTGCCCATTCTGGTGGGGATAGAGACCAGTCAAAATGCTGCTCCGCGAGGGACTGCAGCTCGCCTGGGTGACAAAGGCCCGTTCGAAGCGCACGCCCTGGGCGGCCAGCCGATCCAGATGCGGAGTCCGCACCTGAGGATCCCCGTAGCAGCTCAACGTCGGCCCCATGTCCTCTGCGACAATGAGCAGGATGTTCGGGCGGGTGGCGGTGTTCTGTGCGGCGACTCGACCGACTGCGAGTCCGGCGCCAAGGCCCGCCATGCCTTTCACAAAGTGCCTGCGATCCAGTGTGCGAGTCATGGGGAATCGCTCCTCGGTTATTTCTCAGAGGGAGAGGTCTTTTTATGGTCCCCCTGCAACGATGTGTCGTCGACTTTCTTATTCTTGGCGTCTTCGTTTTCGTCCATGATGGCTCCAAACATGCCCAAGCCGATCCCCGTCACACCGAGACTTTTCCCCACCTTCTCCTGGATGTCCGTCAGCTTGTCCTTGGCACCGTGGGCTAGAAGGTAGTCGGCGATCTCCTTCTTCCCTCGCTTCGCGGCGATCATGTACGGAGTCAGTGGGTAGTTGTTCACAGCGTTGATGTTGGCGCCGGCTTCAACCAACGTTTTCACTGCTTCGAGATGTCCGCCCATGGCGGCATGGTGGAGGGGCGTGGACCCCTGCCTGTCCCTGGCCTCCAAGGGCGCCCCCGCGTGCGCAAGCAGTTCGACAACGCGTGCATCGGTCGTCCAGTGCAACGGAGTTCTTCCACCAATGTCTGTTTCGTTCAGCGGCGGATCGTGCTTGAGCATGGTCCGCACGATGTCCGCCCTCCCCCTCATACAGGCGATCAAAAAAGCACTCCCC
>JAGLDW010000729.1 GCA_023145395.1 Lentisphaeria bacterium
CCTGCAAAACCCAACCCCAACACGGCAAGGGTCCGCGCGGACCCTAAGGCAAGAATTGCACCTGATGGAAAATCCTGCTTATGTTATCCCAACAGTCGAAAGCGAGTGCAAGCAGTTGTTTTTGCGTGGAACCAAGGAAAAATCATGAAACTCGGAATCGGACTGATCGGAGGGATGGGGCGCGGCGCGTTTGTCGGCCAGCTTTTCAACGAGACTGGCGAAGCGGAAGTGCGGGTGGTCTACGACATCAACCCCAGCTCTTTCGATGTGGGGCGCGAACGCTTTGAAACGGCTGGAGTCACCCCCGTCTGCACCACGGATTTCAACGATTTGCTCAGTCGGGACGACTTGGACTGGATCGTGGTTGGCACACCCGATCGCACGCACTACGAGCTTGCCCGACAGGTAGTCGAGGCCGGCAAGAATGTGTTCATAGAGAAACCCATGACCTCGACCACTGCCGAAGCGGACGAACTCTGCATCCTAGCCAGGAAGCACGGCGTCCAGGTCGTCGTTGGTTGCGAACTCCGCTACAGCCCATCAGTGGAAACAGTACACCAGGCTTTGCAGGACGGACGAATCGGTACCCCAGTGTCCGCCGTGTTCATCCATCAGGAAGCGCGCGGCTACACCTACTTCCTGCGCAATTTCCGCAAGCGTTGCTGGGGCGGCGTGCTCATGCAGAAGGGCATCCACTACCTCGACATGATCAACGGCTGGGCCGAATCGGTGCCCACCCGCGTCACGGCCACGGGAAGCCAGGGCTTCTTCGGGCACCGTCCGGAAGCTGCCGACAGATACTGCCGGGACTGCGCGGAGGCGGAGACATGCCCTTTCGCATTCCACACTGTGCCCTCCCCAACCTGGCGCAGGAGCGGACCACGGGAGAAAGGGGAACACGCCTTCGATCATTGCGTCTTCATGCCCGATTCGGACACGGAGGACAACATGCATATTCACATCGACTACGCGAGTGGCCTACGCGTGAGCTACTCAGCCATCTATTTCGCTCCCATCAATCGCAAGGAAGTCTGGATTTGGGGTGGCAGAGGCAGCCTGCACGCCGTGCTGGACGGACCCGAGCCTTTCGTGGAGATCACTCCCTTTGTCGGAGCGATGAAGGAGAGGCAATCCGAGCGCCTCCACATCGAATCCTTCGACGGTGGACATGGCGGCGGCGACATTCGCATGATTCGCGCCATCGTGGACGCCTCACGTGCCACTCGTCCCATCCGCCCGGACGCCGTTGACGGACGCCATGGAGTCGCCGTCGCGGAGTACGCGATGAAGTCGATCATCAGCGGTCTCCCGGAGAAGATCCCCCCTCCCCCTCCCACGCTGTAAACGGATGCTAGGGCGCCGTGCGAAGCGCTCGGCTCTCCGTGCCCGGCAACGGTGGCCGTCGCTGCCGCGACAAAATGCGAACCCCGCAAAACCCACCCATGGAGGGCGAGACTCCCGGCGAGCCATGCCCTGCGAAAACAGAACTCGCGGCCCGGGACGTCCTCCATCATCGTTGCGCCCAAAACTCCATGAAAACCATTAACGAAGATTGAGAATCCTTACGTGATAGTTTCTGTTTCTCACCCAGAGGCACCTCAGAAGCATCTGGTCCTGACATGAATTGACGTCCATAGAAGGGATCAAGCAGGCACCTGGGTCGACAGAAGGACTGGGCTTCAGTCACCGCCCTGTTTTCCCGACAGGCGGGGGAG
>JAGLDW010000073.1 GCA_023145395.1 Lentisphaeria bacterium
TGGCCACTTTTGTCGGTGTGATCCTGGAGGGCCGATGTCCACAGCGGCCGTGCCCTGCGAACCCCGCCGTCCGCATGCCCGGGTACCTGTTCCAGTTCACCAGAAACGCACCTCGAGTCCTTCTTCAGTCATATCAACGCGAAAGAGCGTGCGTTCCCCAATGCGCTCTCGAGATTCAAGCAGAGAGATGGCCTCCGCAACCTTACTATCAACGTAGTAAGGTGTTCCTGCAGGAGGAGCTATCCGCGATGGCACCGTGCCGAACTTGTTGCGGTAATCCTGAAACCTGATCAGTAAGTTGTAGTGTTGCGGCCAGACCTTTTCGGGATCACGTATGCAAGCCGTAGCCAATCGGTAGGCATGGTTATCGAGAGCCATATCAAAACCGCACCTGAGAGATCGGTTGCCTTGTGGCGGTATGACACGGAGAGCCGTCAGGAGATAGAAGCACCCATCGTTAGCCAAGAAGAGCTCGTTGTAGCGATTCGCTCGAACCATCCCTTGCTGAAATACGAGTAGGTGTGTGGAAAGCAGCACCACACACACGACCAAGATGCTTAGGACACTTCGTACAGATACACGTACAGATTTGTGCAACGAAAAACCTTTCATCGGCAAGCCTCCTTTGGCAGAACTCTTCCTTCTTCCAGCATCGGTGTGTGCTGTGGTTATCTTGCCCTACAGTACTGCTTGGTAGTGAGTTGTGTTGTCCCTGTTCTCTGATGGTGGCGGATGAGAAGGATCGTGAGCATGCATCGATTCCTGGTTCTTGTTTGTTTCCTGGCTTTTTCCACAGCCGTGGCGGAACCGAAGCGGATGGTTGTGCGCCCGGAGGACACGGGCGAGGCATTGGAGAACCCCAGCATGGGCTGGGTGTTTCATCATTTCGACAATTCGATTCGCCAATATGGTCCGGCTCTCGGGCCCGGCTACGGGGGGGAGGGGTTTCCCGGTCTGTCCGTTGCGTACCTGCGTCTAGCCTGGTGCCACTTGGAGCCCGAGGACGGCGTGTTCGACTGGTCGCTTGTGGACACCGTGGCACAGCGCTACATCGGGCGTGGTCGCCAGATTGCCTTCCGTTTCACCTGTTTCGAGTCCGGCGATGTGTACGCCACGCCGAAGTGGCTCAAGGATGCGGGAGTTGGCGGACGCTGGTTCAAGTACGGGGTGGGTGTGGTGGTGCCGGAGACGCCGGGGGCAACGTGGGAGCCCGACTACGACGACCCGTTGTTCCTGGCGAGGCTGGACCGTTTTCTTGCCGCCGCCGCGCTCCGCTACGACGGCAATCCGAACGTGGCGTTCGTTGATATCGGGTCCATTGGCATCTGGGGCGAGGGCAACCCTTGCACGCGCGGCTATCCCCTGTCCATGTACAAGACACATATCGATTTGCACTTCAAACACTTCAAGAAAACACTTCTGGTCGGGCTGGATGACTGGCGTCCCCGGGTTGAGTTCCGGTTCCCTGGGGTGTATCGCAACGCGTTCGCCATTCGCAAGCGTGACGGGCTGCGTGGGCGCACGTTGCATGTGCGTGTTGGAGTCTGGCTCCCAGGGGATGCCGGCAAGAACATGCCCGAGGGCCGTTTCCTGCCCGCCCATGGGTTGGAGGACAGGAGAGTGCAACTCGGAGTGGTCCACATGGATGCGGACAGTCGGATGCAGTTCACACAGGCGGATATCCCCGCCAACATCCCCGCCGCCGCGGACTTCGCCGTTCGCCTGCTCGCCTTCCGGGAGCGCGACGAGATCGGCTTCGTCGAGGTCGAGTGGACTGTGCGTCGCGTTCTGCCACTGGGGACCCGCGCATTTTGCCATATGGGCGACGCCGAGAAGGATATCCGGCAGAACTGCGCCTTTGGCATGGGACGCAACGAGGCGCTCGACTACGCACGCTCCCTCGGTGCAACCATGCGCGATGACTCGATCATCTACAAGAAGGGGGTGCGCTTCCGCTCCGAATGGATGGCTGCGGACTTCTGGCGGGACCGGCCTGTGGTGCTGGAGAGTGGGCATTACTGGTCCAACGACTGGTCCGACGGCGCGGATCAGGATTATTTTGACGCCATCGAGGCATATCACGGCAGCTACATTTCCATTCATGGCCCTCCGGATCGGATCTGGAAGGATCACGCGGACATCATTCGCAGGATGAACTTGCGCATTGGCTACCGGCTGCAGCTTGTGGAGGTGTCCTGGCCCGATATTGTCGTGGCGGGCAGGACGTTCACGATTCGGGGAAAGTGGCGCAATGCGGGTGTGGCGCCCTGCTATCCCGGGGGACATCCCGCGTTCACATTGAAGGACGGAACGGGGGCGATCCGCGCGGTGCTGGCCGGGAGCGAGTTCGACATGCGGGCGCTGGAGGTCGGGGCGCCCGAAAAGGCGCCGGTTGCGGAGTTCGCAGGACGTTTTCGATTGCCCCGGCATCTGCCGACCGGAGAGTACGATCTTTTTGTCTCGGTGGGCGACTTGGATGGTACACCGCACCTCGCGTTGCCACTGCCGCATGGCGATGGAGAGAAACGCTACCGGATCGGGCGCATGCGCATGCGCATCGACGGCGACTACAGGTTGCGCTGGGAACAACCGGTTCAGGTTGACGGCGAATGGCGGCTGCCGGTGGTGTTCGAGACGCTCAAACCCCTGCCTGACAACGTCCATCCCTTCGGGCATTTGGACTGCGAATCACGCATCGTGAAGGGATTGTCCTGCTCCGTGGAAGGGGGACTTGAGAGTTTGCAGAACATCGGCGCGCACGCGGGTTTCTTCCGCCTGGCACCCCCTGAGAAGGCGCAAGGGAAACCCTTCTCCGTCCACCTCGGCCTATGGGTCCTGCGTGGTCGGCGCATTTTGTCGGAGAACGGCGAGCCGGATTTGCGCGTTCCCGTGGGCTTTCTGACCTTCGACGCGGCAGGCACTCCCCATCTTCGTCAGGATCCCGTCACTCCGTAGCTCTACGGCAGGAGTTAATCCCCCCACTACTACTTGGCGATTCTATGGAGGATCACAAAGTGGTCGCTCGCGATACGCACTTCGTAGAGCTTCTTTCCATTGGCGTCCGTCACTTCCTTGACGAATGACTTGCTCGCCTGCTTGCCATCCGGGCCGACGACGGTGACATTTGCCCCTGCCCCGTCGGGCCAGCCGAACTGTCCCGAGGTGGTGGCCAGAATTCGTTCTTTGCCGATGACGAATCCCGGTCCGATCTCGATGGGAGTGAGGGGAAACATCAGGTCCGTGAAGTTCCAGGTGGCTGGCTCGCGGCGGTAGGTGTGTCCGTAGTAGGTGGTCCCTCGCTGGAGCATTTCGCGGACGTTGCGCGCGGAGGCGGCTTGCGTGCCGCCCTCGTCGTGGTGGTTGCCGAGGCCCAGGGGGCAGCCGAGGTGGGTTTGATTGAGCCTGGAATAGGTGCCTGTTTCCACGAAACGGACGAGCTTCTGCTGTGTCATGGTGCGTGTTTTGGCTTGGCCGTTCCCCATGAGGAAGAGACCTTTGTCTCGGATTTTCTCGATCAGGTGCAGCCTGAAGGGCTGGGTGATGAGCGGCACGCTAGTGTGCTGGTCGAGCACCTCGTGTGTGTTGTGGTGGATGCGCACGGTGACTCCATCCCAGGGCGCGTGCCAGGCCTCGCGCAGCACGCTGTACTCCATTTCGTCCCAGTAGATCCCGTTGACTCCGACTTTGTCGGCGAGTGTGTCGATCACGCGCTCCAGCGCCTTGCCATAGGCATTTTCGTGCGTGGGCAGGTAGAGCGGCAGCGAGTAGCGGTAGGGATAGTGAATCTGTTTGCCGTCCATCCCCTTCAGCATGCAGTCGGCGTACTTGGTCTTTCCGTCGGGTTCGGTGGAAATCTGTGCGTGAAAATAGGCCATCACGAGTGCGTGTGGCGTTGTGCCGCGCAGTTTGCGGGTGTAGTCCCGGTTGTCTGCGACCCATTTCGGCGCGAAGAGCACGCCGGTTCCGTGAGCGTAGATGCCATTCTCGTACTTCGGGATTCCGCCGACCACCATGTTCATGCCGCGTTCGCGCATCCAGTTCCCGTAGTACGCGGGGGGAAGCCCGGGACGGAAGCTGTGGAAGACGAAGGGGCCGGGAATGGTGAAATTGACATCCCAGTTGCGGCGGACGGCATTGACGAACTGCCAGTATCCTCCGTCAGGGGTGGGATAGATGCTCCATTCGAGCGTGACGCTCTTGCCTGGCGCCACCCCAAGCTTGCCGTCCCTGATCCCGAACGTCTTCCCTTTCCGATAGGCGGCGCTGTGGACACGGAACACGTCATCTTCGGCGAGCAGCCCAATCCCACCGGATGCAGTTTGTCCGAAGGCGGAGGGATGAGTTGGGTTCTGTCTCGACACGTTCTCTGTTGGCGCTGGCATGCCGCAGAGCCGGGCAGCACGAAGGTCGTCTGCAAAGGTTGCCTGGTGGTCCACTATGACGCCGGCCAGTTGCTTCCCCTGGTTGGTGAAGGTGTCGATGATGCGGACGTGGTCTTCGGCGATGCGGATCTTCCGGAGGATCCGCACAGTTCCCGCTTGCCACTGGACTGTGTGCGGGTCGCTGATGAGCACTGCGGGAGCACCTGCGTCCATCGGCCTTTGCCAGCGTCCGTCTGGAAGACTGATGGACGTGTCGACCACGCATGTCAGGTTGCCTGTCTGCAGCGTGATGCGGGCGGGCGCGGGTGTGGCAAGCGTGATGGGGAGCGTGCGTCTGCCCTGCGGCACCATGCGCGGCAGCGGCCCGGTGGGCGCGGGCGTCACTGCCGGTCCGCCCTTACGCTGGACATGCTTCCCCACCTCGAGCGCGATTGTGCGAATCACGAGGGTGGCCGGCTTGACCAGCACCTGGCGCTGGCGGACTTGCAGGATGTTCCCCGCGCCGGGACGCACAAGATCGGTGATATCCCAGACATAGCGAAACGGTTCATCTTTGGCGGGGACGCCCGAGGACTGTGTAGGATTACTGGCCGCTGGACCGAAATCCGGGGCGTAGAGCACTCTCCATAGCGTGCCTTTGACGCACCATTCGAGGTCCATGCCGCCATGCATCATGAAGCTGTTGGGCTTGTTGAGGAGGTTGTCCGCCGTGAGGGCGGTTCCGTTGATGTGGACGGCGAACCAGGGATTGGAGCCCGAGATGGCTGGATGGTCGATGCGCGATTCGAGCACCAGTCGCACTTGGTGCTCGATGGAGAACGGAGGGATCTCCAGCTTGTGCTCGTGCACGTGGGGGCTGACTGTGCGCGTGTTCGACGCCACCGGAATATTGACTGTTTGGGCTGCCGCGCCGAAAGACAGCAAGAGTGCTGCCGCGAGGAGGTTTCTCATGGGGTTCGCTCCGGTGGATTCTGCGTTGGGCAGGAGATGAATGGATCGGGATCGGATGCAAAGACAGGAAAATCGATTTCGATACCGATACCGATACCGATTTCGAAGGAAAGAAGAGAAAAACAGAAGCCAACAAGAGGGATGGAGAGGGACGCTTGTAACCTTGCGCCCCTCGTCCAGTCGTTCTCTAGAACACCACTTTGTTGAGAGGATATTCGACGATGCCCTCGGCGCCCGCCTGGATGAGTTCGGGCATGATTTCACGCACCACATGTTCGTCCACAATCGTGTTCAGCGCATGCCAGCCGTCGTCCGTCAACTCGGACACTGTGGGTCTGTGGAGAGCGGGGACGATGGCGAGCAGTGTTTCGAGGTTCTCACTGCTGACGTTGAGCATGAGCCCGACCATTTTCTCGGCTGCCAGCACGGATTTGAGCAGCAGTGCGATGCGGTCGATCTTGCTCTTTTTGAAGTCGTCTTGGTAGGCATCCTTGTTGGCGATGAAGCGTGTGGTCGTCTCGCAGAGCGTGTCGATGATGCGCAGATTGTTGGCGCGCAGCGAGGATCCTGTCTCGGTGATCTCGACGATGGCGTCGGCGAGGCGCGGAGGCTTCACCTCGGTGGCGCCCCAGCTAAACTCAACACTGGCAGTCACCCCGTGCTTGGCCAGATAGCGTTCGGTCATTCCCACAGCTTCGGTGGCAATGCGCTTGCCCTGCAGGTCCTTTGGACCCTCGATTTCCGAGCCCTCGGGAACGGCCAGTACCCAGCGCAGAGGTTTCCGCCCGACTTTTCCGTAGACAAGTTCGGCGACTTCGACCACATCGGCGCCGTTCTCGATGATCCAGTCGTGCCCGGTCAACCCGGCATCGAGAATGCCCTCCTCCACGTAGCGCGCCATTTCCTGGGCGCGGATGAGAAGACACTCGATTTCGTCATCGTCGATGCTCGGGTAGTAGGAGCGCGAGCGGATGCTGATCTTGTAGCCTGCTTTGCGGAACATCTCGACGGTTGTCTCTTCCAGACTTCCCTTTGGCAGACCCAGGCGCAGAATAGCCATTGCAGGGCTCCTTGAAATCGTGCTGTTTGATGATGCGAGTAGAACACGCCCGCCCGCGTCAGGCACGAGAAAACCGGTGCGGTGCGGGGTGCGCGGGCATGAATATACCGTGGTTTGCGCCCAGCCACACGACACTCTGGCCAAAATGTGGAGTTATTTGCGTGCGGACCCTACGATTCGGCACCCGTGCTGACGCCCGTGCTGGCACTCGTGCTGGCATCGGTGTCCAGAGCACCCAGTTCGGCTTCCTTCGAAAGTCGGCGGTTTTTGGATCGGGTGCGATAGATGTACAAAGACAAGGCCTGGATGGCGAGAAAGAGGACTGCCTGCGCAATTACCATAAGCTCGATCTTAAGGGGAAGAATGCTGGTGATGGGCCAAACGAGATGGACAACCAGGTACGTCAACAACCACGACAGTGTAAGTGACATGGCCTCCGGGAAGGTGCGACGGGGCCTGCGGCGTATCAGATCAGCGAGTATCCAGACCACGCCAACCCACAGGCCGCAATAGACCGGCTGCGCCAACGCACTCGTCGCTCCGCCAAACCAGGCGGCGAGGCGGGACGAGGCCATCATGAACAGCACGGAGATCGGAGAGACGATCCACAGTACGCCAAGGGCCAAGTCGAAGGGAGAGTGGAACATGCCTCTCGCAAGATCGTCCGATTGGAGACTTCTGCGGGTGTGAAGGATACGGACACCTATCGTCAGGAAGACGAGCTGCACTGCCAGAGCCACGCCCGCGAACAGGCATTGATTGAAATCCAGATCCCCCCCGAACCAGGACACGGCAGAATCCACCACTGTCAAGCCAAGCGTCAGACACCAGAGCAGCAGCAGCATCGCGGCATGGTGCTGCAGCCGGGGCTTGCGAATGGCCTGGAGGATTGTCGGCTTGCGATGGGGGAAGGCTTTCGCCCTCTGGCGGGTCGTGCTTGGCACCAAGTCCGAGGGCATGGCAAGGATGGTTCGCCAGATTCTCTCTGCCTTGAGCAGGCGTCTCTCTCGCTCCATCCGCACTGCGGCGGCATGGAGTTCTTCCACTTGTTCATCCACGCCCTTCTTCAACCTGGCACCCAACCGGGCGGCATCGGGACTTGTGGAGTGTGCCTTGAGACAGCGGATCACGTGGGCCACTCGTGCCCACGAGCCGTCCAGCATCCATTCCCCAACACATTTCTGCGCCACCTTCTGAAGTTTGTCGAGCATTTCCTGCGCTCTGGCATCACTCTCCACATCCTCCGGAGCGGGTGCCACGACAATCACGTTGCGCGAGAGACGCAGCTCGGCGAGCCGGGCGATCGCCTCGCCAATGTCGCCTCCCTTCTCGACGATGCTTTCCATCGTGTCGAGTTTCTTGAGAATCTTCGTTCTGTTCTGTATCTGAGTCTGGCAGTCCGTGACAAGCTCTTCCCTCCGAAGTGCCATGCCTCCCGTCCAGGGGACGGTCTCGCTGATCAGCGCCATGCAGCGCGAGAAGCATTTTGCCTGGAAGGCGGCGTTCGCCTGATAGAGGCATCGTGCCAGTTCCGATTTCAGCTCTTTCAATTCCTGCTTGTGGTGGACCACCGCCTCCTCGCCGCTCAGCACGGAAAGCAGTTCCACCTCCTGCTCGTAGTGATCCAGTCTCAGTTCTTCGCGGGCCTTTTCCAGTTGTTTCTTCGCCTCGCCCATCAGTTGTGCCATGAGGGTGTCGAACGTCGCCCGTGAGGCGGGCGGCAACATGGCAAGACCTCGCTCTCGGATGGTGCGAACCATCTTTTTCACAAGCGTCGCGTCCGAATCCTTGGCGGCGCTCTGAAGCAGTTCGATCAGGCTCTCGGTGGCGTAGACCTCGTTCTCGCGAGTGGCTTTGACGTCGCCGCCGCAATGGGAGCAGCAGGCGTCCGCCGAATGGACATCCTGATCGCAGAAGGGGCATGGCTGCAGGACCGAGGCGCCGCATCGGGCACAGAAGCGGGTGGCCCCGATGTTCGGGTGCGTGCACACCGGGCAGTTCCAATCTCGTCCCGGATCGATCTCCCCAGGCAGTATCGCCGGGCTGATTTTGGTCTCCTGGAGCGATCTGGCATCGTCGAGAACGATCTTGGGGATCGTCGATCTCTTGATGATACTCTCGAGCTTCCGGCTGAGAGTCCTGCCGTCCTGCACTCGTTCGTCCGGACTCTTCTCGAGAAGTTGGAGCGCCAGTTCGGAAAGACCTTCCGGGAGGTCCGGCACTAGCTGGCTGAGAAGTGGGGGGTCGGCGCATAGATGCTGATTGGCCACGTCCCAGCTGGTCTCCGCCTGGAAAGGCTCCTTTCCTGCCAGCATGTAGTAGAGCATGATCCCCAGGCTGTAGAGATCGCTACGGTGGTCCGGCGGTTGCCCGAGGATCTGTTCGGGGGAGATGTAGTAGGGGGAACCCACCAGTTCGTCCTGATCGCCGATGCCTCCGGTGTAGCTCTTCTCTCCGACCTTGGCAAGGCCAAAGTCGATGAGTTTGAGATCGTCTTCGCTCCCCAGCAACACATTCTCGGGCTTCACATCGCAATGGACCAGTTGCGTCTCGCTCCAGAGAGCGTGCAGCGTCTCGGCGAGTGTGGCCGTGATCCGGCAGACGCGGATTGGGTCAAATGGTCCGTCGGAGTTCACAACCTGCATCACACTGGCGCCCGTGAGCAACTCCATGGCCATGTAGGAGAACCCTGCATCGACGCCCCAATCGTAGACGTGCGGAACTCGCAGGCTGTCAATGTTGCTCATGATCCGCGCTTCGTGCTCCAGCCGTTCGCGGTCCGTGCCGTTCGCGTTACAGACCTTGATGGCGACGGGGCGTCCCAACGCAAGCTGCTGGCCACTCCAGACGCTGGCCATGCCACCAGTCGCCAAGATGCTCTCGAGAAGGAAGTTGCCTAGAATCACGCCGGCGGTGGCACATTCCGGCAGCAGTTCGGCCAATGGCTTGCCGCATGTACCGCACTCGGGTGTCCCCGTCTCCGAGTTTATCTGCGCCTCCCCGATGGTCTTGCATATTGGGCAACGCATGTTCATGAAACGCACTTTCTCCGGCCCTGCCAGTTGACTCGCAAAACGCTGGTGCCGACAATCTCGCCTAGAAAACTTTTGGCATCACTTATAATCATAGCATATTCCATGCCGTCTGGAGATCATGCTCGGATTCGCTGGCGAGCAGGAGGGATTTTCGCAGTTTTGAGAAAATAGAATGTCTACGCTGCGAAACTGGACGTTCGGGCGTGCCCTTCCCACCTCATGTCAAGCCGGCGCATCCTTGGGGGCGCTTTCTTCCGGCGGCGCATCCTTCCCGGCTCCGTCTTGCCGCGCCTGCTGAGACCATGTCCGGTACAAGTGCCGCGCCCCCATTTGCATCGTGATGAAGAGGATGGCCTGCAGTAGTGTCATGGCTCGGATCTGCATGGAAGAAACCAGGTTTTCGGGGCACAGCGAAACCACGAGAAAGGCACCCAGAATCCACGAGGCGGCGAGTGCCAGCGACTCGGGCAAGGCCGCTCTTTTCTTGCCCCGTGACACATCGACGACAAGCCACACACCGGCAACCCAGAGCGCATAGTAGAACAGTTGATCCTGCATGTAGTTGCCTCCAACTTGCCCAAGGAAGGCACGGCGAAGAGATTCCATGAACAGGAAGGACGCGGGAGAGAGGATCCACAGCAGGCACAGCCCCAGAGCAAAGGGAGAATGTATGCGTCCCGCGACCAGATCGTCCGAACCCATGAACTTCTCCTTGTGCAGAATGTGGAAACCCACTAGCACGATGACAAGCTGTAGCAGAAGGATTACCACCTCCGGCACTGCGTGAGTCAATGCGGGTGGGGCGTTCCCCCGTATTCTCGCATAGTCAGAAAACGCCAGGAAGGCACCTAGACTCCAGACAAGCAGGAGTGCGGTCCTATGATGCTTCAGAACACTTTCTCTGGCCAGCTTTAGAATCCGCAGTTTTCGGTTGGGGAAATCCTCCGCGATTTGCCTGACGGCGTTTGGAACGAGGCTTTCCGGTATGCTCAGCAACAACTCCCATACGGACTCCACTTGGATCAAGCGGCGTTCAAGCTCGAGCTTGTGCCCCTTATCCTGCAATTCCCGGATTCTGTCTTCGACCAGTCTTTCAAGCTCGCCTCCGAGTTGGCCCATCAGTGGCGAGCCAGTGTGCGCGCGCAGTTCGCCCAGCAAGTCGCCGGCCCGTTCCCATTCTCCCCCCTCCACCCACTTCCGCATTTGCTCGACCGAGGCCTCTTTGAGTTTGAGGAGCAGTTCTTGGGCGTGTTCGTCGCAGGCCTTGTCTTCGGGCGCCGGGACAATGGTCTGGTACCTGGTGGACACCTTGACTGCAAGCAGTCTGGTCATCGCCGCGGCAATGGCGTCGCCATCCTGGGTGATCTCGTCCAGGTCGCTTAGCTCCCGGAGAGTGGCTTCCCTCCGTTGGGTCTGCTCCTTGCACTCGACGAGCAACTCCTCCCGGCGGTCGGCGATTCCGCCGCTCCACTGCGGCATGTCCAGGAGAATCTCCAGGCACTGGGAGGGACAGTTGCTCTGGAACGCAGTATTGGCTCGGAGAAGAGCATCGGCGAGGCCCGCCTTGAAGGCCGTCATCTGCTGCTCATGTGCCAGAGTCGCCTCGGCGCCTGCCAGCAGACCAAGTATTTCAACCTCCTTTTCGTAGAGGTCCATGCGGCGTATTTCGCGCGCCTCTTCAAGCCGCCCCTGGGATTCATCGATCCACTTTGTGACGATGACGACAAAATCGTTCTGCTCTTTGGGAGCGAGCGTGCCAAGACCGCGTTTTCGGACTGCTTGCACTGCCCTCAGTACATCTCTTATTTCGCCGTGATTGTCTTGCAGTTCCCGCAATTGATCCAGCAGGCTCTCCGTCGTGCAGGCGGTCTTGTCCCTGGTTTGATCGACATCGCCGCCACAATGCAAGCAGTAGATGGCAGCCGAGTGGAGATCCTCCCCACAGAGGGGACACGGTTGTACGGCTGCATTCCCGCAATCGGCGCAAAAACGGCTTCCCTCCTCGTTCTCCCCTCCGCAGACCGAGCAGGTCCAAGCCCGTTCCAACTGCTCCTCGGAGGCTTTTCCGGTGCTCGTGTCCGTGCTTGGCTGCGTCGCCCCCAGGCTGTGCACCGACTTCCTGGCGCCTGCTTGGCGGGCCACGATCCCCTCCAGGCGTCGACTGACGATACGACCGTCCTGAGGCCGTGCATCCATCGCTTTCGCGAGAAGTTCCAGTGCCAGTTCAGAAAGGCCCTGGGGCAGGTTCTCAACCAGTTCGGAAAGAGGGACAGGCGCAACGGTGAGATGCTGGGTGGCGACTTCGTACGGAGTCTCCCCCAGAAAGGGTTCCTTCCCCGTGAGCATGAAGTACAGCATGATCCCCAGGCCGTACAGGTCGCTGCGGTGGTCCATCCGTTGTCCCAGGACTTGCTCTGGGGACATGTAGAAAACGGATCCCACGACCTCTCCGTCGTTTGCCGCCTCGTCATCGCTCCCCTTTTGTCCAATAGTGGCAATGCCGAAGTCGATCAACTTCAGTTCGTTGCCATCTGTGAGGATCACGTTTTCCGGCTTGATGTCGCAGTGCACCACTTCGCGCTGAGCCCAAAGCGTGTGGAGCGTTTCGGCGAGATTCGCGGTGATCTGGCAGGCACGGATCGGGCTCATTGGCCCTTGGGATATGACGGTTTCGGCGAGGCTCGATCCCGAGAGAAATTCCATGGCCAGGAAGGAGAGGCCCTCTTCAAGGCCCCACGAATAGACGTGGGGGACTCGGCGGATGTCCAGCCCCCCCATAATCAGCGCCTCGTGCTGCAGCTTTTTCCCGTGAGGTCCTTTTTCGGGACAGATCTTGATGGCGGTTGGGCGCGAAAGCGACAGCTGGAGTCCCTTCCAGATACTTGCCATGCCTCCTTCCGCGATGTTGCACTCGAGGAGAAAATCCCCCAGAACAACCCCGGGGGCGGGGATTTCGTCAGGCAGCGTGATTGCCTGCGCGCATCGTTCGCAAGGGTGGGTGCCCCCCCCCGTGGTGCTTGGGACTTTCACCACGGTGGAGCAATTGGGACACAGAATGTTCATGCAGGCTCCTTGCCGCAAAATGATTGCTTGTCTTCCGCAGGCACTGTAGGCGTGAAACCCGAATTTCAAAGCCTCCCAATCCTTGGCGCCGTGAGTTTGAGTTCCATGCCTTGCGATTTTGCGTGGATGAGGGAACAGGCGAATGCGTGAAACTCCCGAAAATGAGCGTGCAGTGTTGCGGAGAACACATCTGCGTGGTATCACGTTTCTACATGGGTGCAGACACGACAACCAAGGGGACGCGGTGCATGAGCGAGCGAGAGGCCAGTGCGATGAAGACAACAGTCGAATGGTTCGGAGTCAACGCGCTGCGGTTCACGCATGAAGGGAGAACGGTTCTGGTGGATCCATATGTCACGCGGGATCCGGACGCCACCAGCGATCCGGATATCCTCGCGCGACATTTCCCCGCAGCCGACTACATCCTGATCTCACACAGTCATTGGGACCATATTGCGGACACCCCGGCTCTGGCGAAGATCACGGGTGCGACGGTTGTTGGTTCGGAGACCACAATCAATGTTTGCCGGGCCCATGGCATCGCTGAGAAACAGCTTCACCTGATCGAGCCGGGTGGCTTCTTCCACTGTCCGTGGTTCAGCGTCCGGTTCATCCCGTCGCTGCATGCGTGCACTACAGATGGGTGTGTGCCCTTCACAGGCACATACCGCAAGCCACCGCCCCTGCCCCTGACCCGTGAGACCTATCTCGAGGGAGGGACATTCGCGCTGCATCTTGTCTTCGGAGAGCGAAATATTCTGAATATTGGCAGCGCCAATTTGATCGACGAGGGAATTCGGGGAATCTCCTGCAATCTCCTTCTCCTGAGCATTGCGGGTCGCGCGAATACGCCCGACTTTCTGAAGCGGGTGTTCGACTGCGTGACTCCCGCGCTGGTGGCACCCGTGCACTTCGACAACTTTCTGGTGCCCTTCGAGGAGGGACTGCAACCCCAGTCGCACGGGCATCCCGACGACTTCGCGGCAGAGATGGCGGCGGATTATCCACACATCCCCACGTGTATCCCGGATTTTTTCGAGCGTTTCGAACTGTGACATGGGAATAGGGCGTGGGCTGTACGCGGCTCACGGGCCGTTCGCCCTCCAGAGGACGAACGGACACGCATTGCGGATTGAGGTGCGGAGATATATATTCAAGGCCCTCATTCGCTGTGCTTGCCGCTATCCCTTTTGAAACTGGTTTCGAGGGTAACTCGTGCTGCGGGCACACTGAGATTTTTTTGATGGAAAGGTTTTTCCCAATGACCGTGACACTCGACACCAAAGATCAGAGGACCAGCTATGCCCTGGGACTCGATATCGCGGCCTCGCTGCAGCGTCTGCCCCTCAAAGTGGACCTGGACTGCTATCTACAGGGCTTGAACGATATGCTGGACGGCAAGAAACTGCTGCTCGAACAGGACGAGTTCACAGAAGTCATGCGTGACTTCCAGGCCGCGCTTCGCAAAGCTGGCGAAGCCGCTCAGGAGAAGATGGGAACCGCCAACATGGCCGAGGGGCAGGCCTACCAGAAGAACAATGGCGCCCGGGATGGCGTGACCACCACGGAGTCCGGGCTCCAATACGAAATGGTCGAAGAGGGTGATGGCGCCAGCCCAGACGCCACGGACACCGTTACGGTTCACTACTGCGGCACCCTCATCAACGGTTCAAAGTTCGACAGCTCCTACGATCGTGGCGAGCCGGCTACATTTCCTCTCAACCAAGTGATTCCGGGCTGGACCGAGGGCGTGCAGTTGATGAGGATCGGCGCCAAGTATCGCTTTGTCATCCCCTCCGGTCTCGCCTATGGGGAGAACGGCGCGGCGCCTGCCATCGGGCCGGATGCCACGCTGATCTTCGAGATCGAGCTCATCAGTATCCAGTAGGGTCGGTGCCAGAAATACGTGTGCGTTCGTGCCGGGTTCTTGCGGGGTTTTCGCAGGGCGCGGCGGTCGAGGGCGACACGCCCCCCAGGAGGTGCGGGGTTCGCAGGGCGCGGTGGTCGGGGGCGACACGCCCTCCAGGATTCGCGGAGTTGGGGTGGAGAACCCGCCGTCCCGGAGTTATTCCCACTCGATGGTGCCGGGGGGTTTGGACGTGATGTCGTAGACCACTCGGTTGATGCCGCGCACCTCGTTGATGATGCGGGTGGAGATGCGTCCGAGAAGCTCGTGCGGAAGCTGGACCCAGTCGGCGGTCATGCCGTCGTTGGACTGGACCACGCGGAGTGCCACGGCGTTCTCGTAGGTGCGGCAGTCGCCCATCACCCCCACTGTCTGCACTGGTAGCAGCACGGCAAAGCTCTGCCACACCTTGTAGTACCAGTTCGCCGACTTCATCTCCTCCAGGACGATGTAGTCGGCTTTCTGCAGGAGTGCGACGCGATCGGGGGTGACTTCGCCAAGAATGCGGACCGCGAGTCCGGGGCCGGGGAAGGGCTGACGCCAGACCATTTCCCTCGGAAGCCCAAGCTCCTCGCCGATGGCGCGCACTTCGTCCTTGAACAGCATTCTGAGAGGCTCCACCAGTTCGTCGAAGCCGAGTTCGGCGGGCAAGCCCCCCACATTGTGGTGACTCTTGATGTTGTCGGCGTGTTTGCCGATGCCACTGCTCTCGATGACGTCCGGGTAGGTGGTCCCCTGGGCGAGAAAGCGGGCGTTGGGTACGGAGGCGGCCGCCTCGCGGAAGACTTCGACGAAGTAGCTGCCGATGATTTTCCGCTTCTGCTCTGGCTCGGAGACCCCCGCGAGGCGGTCGAGAAATGCCTTTCCTGCATCCACCATCTGGATGTTCATCTTGAGATGCTTGGCGAAGATCTCGCGGAGCTGGTCGGACTCCTTGTGCCGCATGACGCCGTTGTCCACGTAGACGCAGTGGAGCTGGTCTCCAATGGCGCGGTGAATGAGTGCGGCGGCCACCGAGGAATCGACGCCTCCACTGAGCCCGAGGATGACTTGGTCGGCACCAACGGTCTCGCGAACTTTTCTTGTGGCGATTTCGACAAAGCGCGCGGCGGTCCAGTCGCCGGGACATCCGCAGATGGTGCGGGCGAAGTTGTGGATGATCTGGGTGCCATGGGGGGTGTGCACCACTTCGGGATGGAACTGCACGCCCCAGATGCGGCGTTCGGGGTTGCAGACGGCGGCGAAGGGCACGGAGTCGCTGCTGGCGACAACCTCGAAACCGGGGGCGGCTTCGACGACCTCGTCCGCATGGCTCATCCAGACCTTGCTGGTTTCGGGAACCTCGGCAAAGAGGGGGTTGTCGGGCTTCTTGACCGTGAGCGTGGCCTGCCCATATTCGCGGGAGCCTGATCGTTTGACCGTGCCACCGAGGTGGCTGGTGGCCCACTGCAGTCCATAGCAGATGCCGAGAATGGGGATGCCAAGATCGAAGATGGCCGGGTCGCAGCCGGGAGCATCCTCCTCGTGGACGCTGGCCGGGCCGCCGCTGAGTATAATACCGGCGACATTTTGTGCCGCGATTTCCACGGCGGGGATCATGGTGTCCACGATTTCGGAATACACACTCGCTTCGCGGACTCGGCGCGCGATCAACTGCGTGTATTGCGATCCAAAGTCGAGGATGAGAATTTTCTGCTCTGACGGATCGCTCATGGCATGTTCCTGCTCATATTTGTAATTTGTGATTTTGGATTTTAAATCTTATGAGTCAATGCGTTACGTTGTCATTACGAAACGCCTGTATTGCTGTAATAGGCTATCGACCAGCTTCTTGAAACAATCTGAAATCTACAATCTGAAATCTACAATATAGTATCTTGGCTAGGCTTCCTGGATTAGTTCCCGGAAGCGGTTGAATAGGTAGGATGCATCGTGAGGGCCGGGCGCGGCCTCGGGATGGTACTGGAGGGAGAAAAGTGGTTCCGTCTTGTGTCGGAGGCCCTCGACGGTGTTGTCGTTCAGATTGACATGGGTGACTTCGACCGTCCCCTTGGGCAAACTGTCCATATCGACGACGAAATTGTGGTTCTGGCTGGTGATTTCCACCTTGCGTGTCTTCAGATCCATCACGGGATGATTGCACCCATGGTGTCCGAACTTGAGGCGACAGGTCTGTCCCCCCAACCCGAGTCCGAGCAGTTGGTGCCCGAGGCAGATGCCCATCAGGGGCGTCTTGCCAATCAGTCCGCGGATGTTTTCGACCGCATAGGTCACACCTGCGGGGTCCGCAGGTCCGTTGGACAGAAATACCCCGTCGGGGTTGAGTGCGAGAACGTCCGCGCAGGGAGTGGCTGCGGGAACCACCGTCACGCGAAAGCCATTCTCGCGGAAACGGCGCAGGATGTTCCATTTCACCCCAAAATCGTAGGCGACAATGTGCAGGTCTGGTTCGGGGAGTGTCTCCGCAGCGCCCCAGCTGGTGCTGATGCTTCCATCCGGATCCCATTCGAAGGATTCGCCGCAGGTGACCTTTGCCGCATAGTCCTGTCCATCGAGCCCCTCCCACTCTCTGGCTCTTGCGACGGCCTGGTCTTCTGTGAGTGTTCCGGTGGCGCAGAGACAGCCCTTGAGCGTGCCGCATTCGCGCAGCTTGATGGTGAGCGCACGCGTGTCGATCCCGGCGAGAGCGGGGATCCCCGCGTCCGTGAGCTGCTTGGCCAGCGACTCGTCCGTTCGCCAGTTGCTGGGCTCGTTCGCTTCGTGAACGAGAAAGCCGTTGGCGAAGAGTCCGCGGGACTCCGAGTCCTCGAAGTTCATGCCCGTGTTGCCGATTTCCGTGTAGGTCATGGCCACAAGCTGGCCATGATAGGACGGATCGGTGAGGATTTCCTGGTAGCCGGTCATGCCGGTGTTGAAGACGACCTCGCCGAGCACGTCCACGCTCGCACCCACCGAGTGCCCGCGAAAAACCGTGCCGTCTTCGAGTGCCAGGAAGGCTTTTTTATCGCGCTGTTCGCGCCAGTTCCATTTTTGCATTCTCTGCGCCTCTGCGTCTCTGCGGGAAAAAGTCTTCCGATCCAACTAGTGATTCGACTGCTTTGGTGTGTATTGCGCGTGGCGCTGGAATTCCTGGATGCTGCAGACATCGAATCCCTTGAGGCGACGGAGTGCGCGGAGTCCCTTGATGGCGGCCTCGAGTCCGTTGAGCGTGGTGGTGATGGGAATGCCGTGCATGGTTGCATGGCTGCGCATGCGCACACCGTCCTTTTGCTCGCTCTGTCCGGAGGGTGTGTTGATGATCCAGCCGATTTCGTCGTCCTGGATCATGTCCAGCACATTGGGACGGCCCTTGGAAATACTGAACAACGCCTGCGCCTTGATTCCGTTTTCTCGCAGGATGGATGCGGTGCCTCTGGTGGCGTAGATGGTGTAGCCCATTTCGTCGAGCTGTTCCGCCAAGGGGGTGATCAACTGCTTGTCGCGATCGCATACGCTGAGCACAATGTTGCCATCAGCAGGGAGTGGATTTCCCGCCGCGAGCTGGGTCTTGAGATAGGAAATACCGTAGTCGGTGTCGATCCCCATGACCTCGCCGGTGGATTTCATCTCGGGAGACAGCACGATGTCGGAACCGGCGAAGCGGACGAAGGGCAGCACGGCTTCCTTCATGGCGCAGTGGCGCACAGTCGCCTCTTCCGTGAAGCCGAGATTCTCCAGCGTGTCACCGGCCATGACCAGAGCCGCAAGCTTTGCCAGAGGCACTCCGATGGTCTTGCTGACATAGGGGATGGTCCGGGAGGCGCGCGGGTTGACCTCGAGGATGTAGACCGTCTCGTCCTTGACGGCGTACTGCACGTTCATGAGGCCGATGACGTTCAGCCCCTTGGCCAGGGCATAGGTGTGGCTGCGAATCGTCTCGAGCACATGGTCGGAGAGCGAGTGGGTCGGGATGACGCAGGCGCTGTCCCCGGAGTGCACGCCGGCGCGCTCCACATGCTCCATGATGGCGCCGATGACCGAGGTCTCGCCGTCGGAGATGCAATCGACGTCGACTTCGACGGCATCCTCGAGGAATCTGTCGATGAGCACGGGCCGGTCCTCGCTGCACTCGACCGCCTCGCCCATGTAGCGGGCCAGTTCGGTGTCGTTGTAGACGATGGCCATCCCCCGTCCTCCAAGCACGAAAGAGGGTCTGACAAGCACGGGATAGCCGATTATCTCCGCTGCGGCGATCGCTTGCTCCACAGTGGTGACCGTGTCGTTGTCCGGCTGGCGGATGCCAATGCGGTTGGCCAGCTCCTGGAAGAATCTCCGGTCCTCGGCCGCCTCGATGTTCTGCGGCGAGGTGCCAATGATGTTGACGCCGTTGGCTTCCAGATCCAGCGCGAGGTTGAGCGGAGTCTGTCCGCCGAACTGGACGATGACGCCCCAGCATTTCTCACGGTGGTAGATGTGGAGCACATCCTCGAGGGTGAGGGGCTCGAAATAGAGCTTGTCGCTGGTGTCGTAGTCGGTGGACACGGTTTCAGGATTGCTATTGACCATGATGGTCTCGAAGCCAGCTTCGCGGAGCGCGAAGGAGGCGTGGACGCAGCAGTAGTCGAACTCGATGCCCTGGCCGATGCGGTTGGGGCCTCCGCCGAGGATCATCACCTTCTTGCGATCGGTGTCGCGGCATTCGTCGATCGTTCCGTAGCAGGAGTAGTAGTAGGGTGTGTAGGCCTCGAACTCGGCGGCGCAGGTGTCGACCAGTCCGTACACGGGCAGAAGTCCGAGTTCTCCACGTGCGGCGCGCACCTCGTCTTCGGTGCTTTCGAGCAGCCAGGCGATCTGGCGGTCGCTGTAGCCAAGCTCCTTGGCCTGGCGGAAGAGAGGGAGGTCGGCCTTCATACCCTCAAGATCCCCGGCCGTGCGGATTTCATCTTCGTAGGCGGCCAGTTCCTGCAGGTGGCGGAGAAACCAGGGGTCGATGCGGGTCAACTCATAGAGCTTTTCGACAGTCCATCCGCGTTTCAGAGCGGCCCGCACCTGGAACACACGTTCGCAGTTGGGGCGTTGCAGGAAAGCGGCCAGTTCCTGGTCGTCCAAGCTCTCGAAGGGCTGGTCGCGCCCGTCGGCGCCGAAACCGAAGCGTCCGGTCTCCAGGGACCGCAACGCCTTCTGAAAGGACTGCTTGAAGGTCCGGCCGATGCTCATGGTCTCTCCGACGCTCTTCATCTGGGTGGTGAGCGTGGTGTCGGCGCCGGTGAACTTCTCGAATGCGAAGCGCGGGATTTTTGTGACCACGTAGTCGATGGTGGGTTCGAAGCAGGCGGGTGTTTCGCGAGTGATGTCGTTCTGGATTTCATCGAGCGTGTATCCGACGGCGAGCTTGGCCGCGAACTTGGCGATGGGGAATCCGGTTGCCTTGGAGGCGAGGGCGCTGGAGCGCGACACACGGGGGTTCATCTCGATGATGACCAGCCGTCCGTTGTCGGGATTGATGGCGAACTGTACATTTGATCCACCAGTGTCGACGCCGATGGCGCGCATGACGGCGATGGAGGCGTCGCGCAGTTTCTGATATTCCCGGTCGGTGAGCGTCTGCGCGGGCGCCACGGTGATGCTGTCGCCCGTGTGCACACCCATGGCGTCCATGTTCTCGATCGAGCAGACAATGACCACGTTGTCCTTGCGGTCGCGCATGACCTCGAGTTCGTACTCCTTCCAGCCAAGCACGGATTCCTCGACCAGCACTTCGGTGATGGGACTGTAGTCGAGCCCGCGGGAGACGATCTCGACAAAATCCTCCTCGTTGTAGGCGATGCCACCACCCGAGCCTCCGAGTGTGAATCCGGGACGGATGACAACGGGGAAGACCCCCATGCGCTTTTGGATCACCCAGGCCTCCTCGAGCGAGTGCGCGGAGCCGCTGGCTGGCAGGTCGAGACCGATTTCAAGCATGGTTTCTTTGAAGAGATTGCGATCCTCGGCCTTGCGGATGGACTCGGCGTTGGCGCCGATCATCTCGACGTGGTAGCGCTCGAGGATTCCTCCGTCCGACAGTTCCATCGCGAGGTTCAGAGCGGTCTGCCCACCGAGAGTCGGCAGCAGGGCGTCGGGACGTTCCCGGCGGATGATCTCTTGCAGGATTTCTACAGTGAGAGGTTCGATGTAGGTGCGGTCGGCAAAGTCGGGATCAGTCATGATGGTGGCGGGATTGCTGTTCACCAGCACCACTTCATAGCCCTCTTCACGGAGCGCCTTGCAGGCCTGCGTTCCGGAGTAGTCGAACTCGCATGCCTGGCCGATGATGATCGGTCCCGATCCGACCAGGAGGATTTTCTTGATGTCTTCGCGTTTGGGCATCGTGGCTCCGTGCGTTTTTTCGCCTGCCGAGCGTGGTTTTGCGGTCCATTCAGTGGCGCGGAATCATCACGGCGGATTCCCAGCGGCGTTGGGGCCAAAATATAGCGGGAGCACGTCCGTTTCGCAATGGCTCGCACGCGCTTCCTGGAACCGGTCAGTCAGATATCTCCAGCCATCCCCGCCAGTGGCTCGGGACCTCCGGGACCGAGGGCATTCTCCGCTTCAAACGGAGGTGCCGGGAGACGCCAGCGTCTGCATTG
The DNA here is from genome assembly GCA_023145395.1 of Lentisphaeria bacterium. Classification (GTDB taxonomy): domain Bacteria; phylum Verrucomicrobiota; class Lentisphaeria; order Oligosphaerales; family Lenti-02; genus JAGLDW01. The sequence continues at coordinate 21,006 of JAGLDW010000073.1, forward strand.
CAATGGCTGCGGCGACGGAGGTGTTGAGGGAGTTCACTCGTCCGAACTGGTCGATGCGAAGGACATGATGGGATTTGTTGAGGATGAACTGCCCCACTCCCTTGTTCTCCCCCCCGACGACGAGAAGAAGCTTCTCGGGTGTTTTTCCCCGCATTTTTTCGAGTGGGATTTGGCCCTTTGCATCAAGGGAAATCAGGATATATCCCTCCTCAACCGCGATCTTCACGTACTGGTTGATCGAGCAATTGCAGGAGACGTTGAGGTACTCGCAAGCGCCTGCGGAGGTTTTCACGACGGAGGGACGGACTAGGACCGAGCCGCGGCGGGGAAGCAGCACCGACTGGAAGCCAAAGGCCTCCGCACTGCGCATGATGGCACCCACGTTCTGCGGATCTTCAATGTTGTCGAGTAGAAGCAGGCGATCTGCAGAAAGCTGTTCCGCGAAAGGCACGTACGGGTACGGGCCGCATTCGAGGACGGCGCCCTGGTTGTCGGGTGAGCCGCAGAGATCCACGAGCCGTCCCTTCTCCGCCCAGTCGACACGGATGCCCTGGCGTTCCAGAAAGGAAGCCAGCTTTTGGATGCGGGGATTGCGTGCCGCGCTCTTGCTGAGAAGTGCGCCGCGAAATGTCCGGCGATCCGCACGAATGACTTCGAACACAGGATTGATGCCGTAGATGAAATCGGAACGTTCTTGCATGGACTGTCCTCGGTGGGGTGGTGATGCATCTCTGTCGAATTACGGGAATATAGCGGTGTGTGAACGATTGTGCGCCTCCGTCCAGTCCAGCCAATGCGAACTCCGCAACCATTGCCTTGCGGGATCCGCCGCGAATCACTGGCCGCGAAACCCTTTTCGCGG
>JAGLDW010000730.1 GCA_023145395.1 Lentisphaeria bacterium
CGCTTTCGCTTCTTTTCTCCATCTTCGTCTCTGTGCAGACACAACTATAACACCATCTGCCGTCGCCGCACCGGACAAGCGGCGGGCACGGCGTTGACAATGGGCTGGAGAATAGCCGCCAAAGCGTTGGCAGGAGCATCTTGGTGAAGTGGTTTCATCCATGAGCAAGTCAAACGCAACGCGGGACGCTTTCCTGAGGACTTCATGTTTGCGTTGACGCGGGAAGAGAGAGATGAACTGGTCGCAAATTGCGACCACCTTTCACAACTCCATTTTTTCCATACACTTCCGTATGCGTTTGCCGAACACGGCGCGCTGATGGCCGCCAACATCCTCAGTTCTTCCCAGGCGATCCAATGCAGCATTCTCGTGGTGCGTGCGTTCGTCCGCATCCGAGAGTTACTCGCATCGCACAGTGAAATCGATGCCAAGGTCAACCAGCTCGAATCCCGTGTCGATCAACACGACGACGAACTCCAGGCCATCGTCGAGGCGATCCACCAGCTTGCAGAGTCAGTACATTCCGAGGAGCACCGGCGCATTGGGTTCGATGTTCAGGAAGCTTCTGGCGTCTATCGCACTGCCGCGACGGCCGAGGTGCAAGGCACAACCGGAGATGGCTCCAGAACTCACGTGCTCTAGGCTGACAGCGTGCAACTTGAATGTGCGCACTGCGATTCCCGCAAACCATGGAGGGCGTGTCGCCCCCGACCGCCACCCGATGCGCTAGATGCTCTGCCCCGTCAGACTCCTCAGAAACAAGCCCGGAAGAGGACAGTTTGGAAATGGTGTCAAAAGCACGAAAAAACCAGTAGGATGATGGATTCAGCTACTTTGCAAAACGTTGCTATTCAATAGACTAATCAACGCTGATCCCGATTTCCAACCATCAACGTTGACCCCGATTTCAAACCCCAGACATGCTCTTCCCTTGCGCAAGAGACGCTTCCCCGGTATCTTTGCCGATCATCTGGAAGACTTTTGAGCTTAAGGACCAAGTGACATGCACTTCTCGTTCCACTGCCCCAGCTGCAGGGAAGAACTGGAGGTAGATGCTTCCCTGAGCGGGATGCAGGCGGACTGCCCTCGGTGCGGGAAGCCGGTGGCTGTTCCCGAAAGGCGGGTGGATACGGGGACGACGCTCGCGGGCTTCCGGCTGAAGCACCTCCTTGGCAAGGGGGGCATGGGCGAGGTCTACCTGGCGCAACAGCTTTCGGTGGAGCGGGAAGTGGCGATCAAGGTCCTGCCTCCCGGTTTTGCGGAGAACAAGCAGGCGGTCAAACGGTTTCTGCAGGAGGGACGGCTTGCCGCCAAGCTTGACCACCACAACATCGTGACCATTCACGAAGCCGGTGAAGACAGCGGTACATATTATCTGGCGATGGCCTATGTGAAGGGCGAATCGCTCGACCTGCGACTGAAGCGGGACAGGGCATTGCCGGAGACCGATGCCCTCGCCATCGTCCGCGATGTGGCGGAGGCCCTGGCCTACGCCTGGGACGAGTTCCAGCTTCTGCACCGCGACATCAAGCCGGCCAACAT
>JAGLDW010000731.1 GCA_023145395.1 Lentisphaeria bacterium
CGATGGGTGATGATCAGCGTGGTTCGCCCTTCCGCCGCAGCGTGGATCGCGCGCTGAATGCTGTCTTCGGTCGCACTATCGACTGCACTCGTCGAATCGTCAAGAATCAGAATGCGCGGATCGGCGAGAAAGGCTCTGGCCAGCGCCACGCGCTGCCGCTGGCCCCCGCTCAGCGTTGTCCCCCGTTCGCCGACGACCGTGTCGTATCCCTCGTGGAACGAGCTGATGAAATCGTGGGCTTGGGCTGCCTTCGCTGCTGTCTCGATCTCGGCCCGCGTGGCGTCCGGCCGCCCAAAGGAAATGTTTTCGGCCACGGTCTTCGAGAACAGGAAGACATCCTGCTCGATGATCGAGATTCCCCGGCGAAGATCCGCGAGACGCCAGTCGCGCACATCGACACCATCGATCGAAACACGGCCGCTCGTCGTCTCGTAGGTGCGGTTGACCAGCTTGGCCAGGGTGGTCTTCCCGCTGCCCGTTTCACCGACCACCGCCACCGTCTGGCCGACTTCGACCGTGAATGAGACATCCGACAGCGCCGATTGGGCGCTCCCGTAGCCAAAGGTCACCGCGTCGAAGACAATGTGCCCGCGCATGGCGCCACTGTGCCCGGCATCGTTCTCGTCCAGATCATTGGCTTGGTTGATCATCTCGAGCACGCGGCTTGCGGCCGCAAGACCCGAACTCAGACGCGAGTACGCGAACAGCGAGGCAAAGGTGGGGAACTCCAGCATGAGAAGCACCCCGAAGTACCCCACGACCTGCCCGAGTCCAAGGGCGCCGGCACGGTAGAGCAGCAGCGCGTGCAGCAACCCAGCGGGCAACGCCACGCTCAGAAGCAGCATGGGTAGAAAGGTGGCCTCCACGTCCCCCTGACGGACAATAGCGTCCCGGTAGCGGTCGGCTTGCGCCCCAATCCGTTGCAGTTCCCCCGCCTCGCCTGTCGCCCCCTTCACCAGCTCGACGCCGTCCAACGATTCCGAGAGCACCGTGTTGAGAGCGCCAAACGAGGCGCGCACCGCCTCGGTGGTTGGCTTGAGCATGCGCAGATGCAGCCACAACGCCACGATGTACAGCGCCACGAAGACCAGCGGCGTGGCGATCAACTGTGGATGGTAGCGAGGTGAGACGATCACAGGCACGATGAGGAACATCACCGAACCGCACGCCCAGTTGAGACCGGGGCTGAACATGAAGTTGATTTCTCGCACGTCGTTGGTCGCCCGGGCCATGACCTCGCCCACTGGCTGAAGGCTGTGGAAGGTCATGCTCTTGCCGAGCAACTCGCCGTAGAGATCATCCCGTGCGTCTCGCTCGATCCGTTGCGCCATGCCCTCGAAGCTGGCACCGCGCAGAAACTGAAGCAAAAGCCTGGCCAGCTGGGAACCGGCCATGCCGAGGGCGAGCCAAAGGAGGCGGCGCATGTCCGGGGTGTCGGCGGAGACACAGGTGACCGCTGCGCCAAACAGCACTGGCAACGCACATCCCGTAGCCGCGTTGCCCAATGCTCCCACGAGACCCATCACCCCGAGAAACCAGTGCCGGAGAGCATGGGACACAACCCAGCGCATCGGACCACCACGGTTCGTGTGCAGAGGGTTTGGAGATGTGAATTCGGTAGTCTTGGAATACATCGATGCGGTTCATTCCGGGAGAGGGGAAACACGCCCGCGGACAAATCCGCGAGATGCGCAAACATAGTGCAGACGCACAATGTTGCACCATGCGGCGACAAGAACGCAAAGGGCGCATGTCAGTTCCGTAGGGCTTTCCCCACATCGCCATTCATGGAGGGCGAGACTCCCGGCGAGCCATGTCCTGCGAACTGCGCAATCCCCGCCCCATGGAGGGCGAGACTCCCGGCGAGCCATGTCTTGCGAACTGCGCGGAACGTGTCCCGAATGGGTTTTGTGCAGTGCGTGGCTCAGCGGGAGCCCTTCGACTTTGCTCAGGGCCTTGAGCCTGTCGAAACGGCTTCTCCCTCCCGGATCTGCGGAGTTCGCACCGGGCGTGGCTCGCCATAGTCTCGCCCTCCATGGATTGCGCAGTTCGCAACCGCGCGGCTCACAGACCGTTCGCCCTCCATGGACTTCGCTGTCCGCAGTGCGGGTTCGCCGTCCGGAGGCCGTCTCCCACATTGAAAGCACCACTCCCGATCGTCGTGGCTCTGACGGACAGGGCAATGCGATCAGAGCCGCGCGCATCGCAAGCGGTCCTTGGTCCCCAGATTTTCCACCATTCACAAAGAAACACCTACGGAACTGACATGCGCCCGGACTCGAAACTTCCGATTGCGTATCCGTCCGGAATCGGATATGGTTTCGATTGGAAAAAACACGTCCTTTGGGTTAAGGAACACGCATGCAAGGCAGAATTCGGATTGGGATCATCGGCACGGGCAATCGGGGCGTCACCTGTCTCGGCCGCGAGATCGCCGAGCAATGCGCGGAGCGTGATCTCGAGATCACAGCGCTCTGCAATCGGGGTGAGGAGCGGATGCTGGTGGCCGCCGAAGAACTGGGGAGGCTTGCCGCTACGCATGGGCGCCGTTTCAGCCCGAAATGCTATCGCCGGGCCTCGGAACTGGTCTCCGCCGAGGATGTGGACGTCATTCTGGTGACCACTCCCACCTCCGCGCATCGCGAAGCCGCCGTGCTCGCTGGCGAGCGTGGCCAGGACCAGGCGCGAAGCGCCGTGGATAGCACGTTTGACGTCGGAGACGACCCGCTCCGACGCAAGGACAACTGTGTATTCAAGCCCGGCGCCGACATCCTCGATCACGCCTCCGTGCACTTCCGCTATGCAAACGGCATTGTCGCGTCCCTGTTCTACAGCATCTATGGCCCCGCCGCCGAGGACGAGGAAACATTCGAGGTCGTGGGGAACCGGGGTCGAGTGATCCTGACCCGGCACACTGGCTCCATCGACATTGTGACCACCGATGGTCGCCACGAAGTTCTGGAGTGCAAGAGCGAGGCCTTCGAGCGCTCTCATTTCGGGGCGGATCAGCAGCTAGTGAGCGACTTGGCCGCATTCGCTCGAGGCGAGCCACCAGTTGTGACCGGTTCCCACGGATACGAGGCGAGCCGCATGATTCTCTCCGCGCTGGACTCCGTGGACCAAAATGGCGAAACAATTCGGCTGTGACAGGGCAGTGTCAGAAGTTTTATGAAAAGCTATGAAGACGGAGGAAGGAACTGAATATCCAACAGCCAACAAGGAATATCCAATGAGGAAGGAAGGAAAATACGATCTACAGGACCGCCTAGTTGATTGTGCAGTTCGGATCATCAAGCTCTCTGAGGCCTTGCCTGAAACGAAAGCAGGCAAAAACAGACGAATTGATTGCCATTCTGTTCACGAGCATCGAAACGGCCAAGAAAAGTAAGGCGCGGTAGTGCCTCTCTCCTTGGATATTGGATATTCCTTGTTGGCTGTTGGATATTCAAATAGTTCTGTAAACAGGGGGAGACGGTGTGTGTGGTTGCAACCAACTGATGAACAGGGAATTAAGATTCTAATAGCTGAGCTTTTTTGACAGAACGTGTGATAGAAAGAGGAACGCCCAATGAGCAACTCGCACAAAATCTTCTGGGGCGACAGCCACCACAACACCTACCAGCATTCGCGGCAGAATCCGCCTTTGGACGAGGTCCTCTCGTATGCCCGGACACACCTGGACTTCTACACGGGAGCATACTACACCTCGATTTTCGAGGAGTTCGGGCTCTTGGACAAGGCATCCGTGCAGGTGTCGTCCGGACCGGCGGTGGGGCATGCCTACGAAGCCTCGGGAGCGAATGCGGACGGCTGGCATGGAGTACGTGTGGAGGACATGAAAACGCCGGAGGTCCTGCGGGCGGAATGGGCCGAATTCCAGCAGGTGACACGCGCTCAGAACACGCCCGGAGAGTTCGTGGCCTTCCCCGGCTACGAGTGGCAGGGAAATGCTCGCTGGGGCGACCACAATGTGGTGCTTCGCGAGGAAGGAACCGAGATCTGCCAAGCGCGCACGCTGCCTGATCTCTATGCTGCGCTCCGCAGGATCGACGCCATCGCCATCCCCCATCACACTGCGTATATGCCCGGTATGCGAGCACCGCACTGGAAGGCCTGCGACACATCCATCTCACCCTACTCGGAAATCTTCTCCGTGCACGGCTGCTCCGAGACGGACGAGGAGCGACCGGGCCTGCGCCGCAACCCGCACATGGGGCCGGGCACTGCCGACGGCACCTACCGGGCCGCGCTCCTGCGCGGATTGCGCCTGGGCGCCATCTGCTCGACGGACAACTGGACAAACATGCCCGGGCACTGGGGACACGGGCTCATGGCCGTTCTCGCCCCCGAACTGACGCGCGAAGCGCTCTGGGAAGCCTTCCGGGCCCGGCGAGTCTACGGTGTGACCGGCGACCGCATCGAGCTGGACTTCACCTGCAACGATGCGCCCATGGGCTCCATTCTTCCCTACACGAAGGCGCGTCAGTTGCGCGTGCACGCCGTCGCCTGCGACGAGATCGACAAGATCGAGATCCTGCGCGACGAGCGCGTGATCCACACGCACAACCATTTGCAGCGCACTGCGGACAGCGAGGCCCGGTGCCGACTGCGTGTCGAAGTGGGTTGGGGCTCCCTGGAGGGCGAGTTGCCCATGGCCGAGATGCCGTGGGATGTCAAACTTCATCTCTCGCAGGGATCCTTCACGGACTGGAGCCCCTGCTGGACCACACGGGGGCAAAGCGCCTCGCTAACCAGCCAGGACTCCTGCAGCCTGCAGTTTCTGTCGCAGCAAGGCACGAGCAAGGTCGCCAACCAGAATGCCACTGTGGTCGAGTTCGCGGCGGAACCGGGAACCGCGCTGACGCTCCGCGCCAACGGCCAGGAGCTGCGTGCCACAGTGAAGGAACTCTTGGCGGGGAGCCAGCTGCTTTGGTATCCCGAGGAAACGGCCGAGATGGTGCGGACACTCACTGGCGTGGAATTGGCACCTGGCGCACGACAGGACATGCTCTACCACATGTCGCCGAAAGTCAAAGTGCACCGTGCCATCCCCGAGTCGGCCTACACCGCCTGCGTCGAGTTGGAGGATGTCGCGACGTCCGGCGACGGCGCGTTCTACCGAGTGCGCGTCGAACAGAGAAACGGACAGCGCGCCTGGTCAAGCCCGATCTGGATCGAGCCATCAGCCTAGTACGCTGTCCGCGCTAAACGTTCGCAACGACACGAGGTGTTTTGGATGCTCAGGTGCACCTGGGCGGAAAAGGCGATGCCGTAGCATCGTTGTTTCGTCCAGGTGTCGCCGGAGCGCCAAAAAACCGTGCCCGCAGGGTTCTGCCTCTTTTCGCGCAGGCCCGCGTCGGCAGCAGGAGAACAGACCTTCGGGTATGCCCGTCCTTCTGCCGACGCATCCCTGCATCAAAAATAGACAGAATCGTTACGAATGTTTAGCGTGGACAGTGTACTAGCCAGTTCTGGACACTGCGGACTCCGCAGATCAGAATGTGGGCTTGGCGAGGGGTGGGAGATGGGTGGTGAGGGAGTGGATGCCGACGGTGCCGTCTCCTTCGAGGATCAGCTCGAGCGTGTGCGTGCCAGCCGGGATGCCTTGGATGAGTGTGTCCCGGACGATCTCGCCCTTCTTGGCGGGTGCCTTTGCCTGCCAATGGTCGAGTCCCATGAGATAGACACTCCAGGTCACATCGAAGGTTTCGGGCATGGGCTTTTTGCGGATGCGGATGGCTTCCGCAAAGCTGAAATCCCGGGGTTGCAGGCGGATGCGTCCGGAGTTCGAGACAAACTCGCCCTTGCTGGAACCACTGCCGTCCGGTCCCGTGAGCGAACCGGCGAGGTCGTAGGCGAAGGCCTTGCCGTCGTCGCTGACAGCGCGCGCGGTGAGCGTCCATGTTTCCACCTTTGGATCGGCGCCGATGCCGATTGTCTTGATTGCGGGACGGTAGTCGATAGGGCTGCGCGTGGGTAGTGTGGCTGCATAGGCCGTGGCGTGCGCGGAGGGTGCCTTGCCGTCGATCAGCACTTTCACGCGCCCGGCTTTTCCGTCCACGGGGCATGCTGTCACATCCACGCGGTTGCCAGTGAAGGTCAGCTTGAGGGTGCCCCTGGTGGCGACAAGCCCCCCGTTCGCTGTCTGCCAGTTCCCCGTCAGCTTGATGGTGCCAGCGTTGGCGAACGCCGGCTCTGCATTGTGGACGTTCACGAATGGGTCCATTTTCGGGGCGATCTCGGGATGGTACTGAAAGGCGGACACGAGGATGTCGCCCATCAGCTTTCCACCCGCCTTGTTCAAATGCACGACATCGACTGTGAGATCTTCGGGAGTGATTCCCTTGTCCTTCATATGAAGCGCCCACTGAGCACGCAAGTCCACCATCTCGCAACCGTACTTCTCCGCCAATTCGAGGCGCAACTTGCAGGCGGCTTCCCATTGTTCCGGCCCGCGGCGGTCGATGTGATGCGTCCATGTGAGAATCTCGGCTGTGGTGCGCTCGCGGATGTTGCGGAGAATGCCCTCGAACTCGCCGCGCTGTCCCCCGTACACGTGGAATACCACCAAGTCCGGATAGCAGGGATACAGATCCTGCTCGGCTGTGCGGATGAGAAGAGGAGCTTCGTAGCCGCCAATGGCCCGGTTCTCCACCACGAGATCCGCGTTCGGAAAGCGCTTGCGCAGGTTGGCTTCGACGGCCTTGCGGGCGTAGTCCTGACGCACGATCGACTGCCCGTAGAAGAGAATCTTCACCTTGTTCCGGCATTCTGGTGTGCTTGTGGCCAGGAGACCCATCGTGCGCTGGATGCGCGCGCCCGGAGATGCCGCC
>JAGLDW010000732.1 GCA_023145395.1 Lentisphaeria bacterium
CCGTCCCGAAAAGGACGGACCGGGGCTTTTTTTCTTTCTATCGGGCGTTGGTCCTGTCTGGAGTCTCGAAACAAACACTCTAATGCGGTACAGTGGAGTTGTTTGGCTTGTGGCTTTGTTTCAACTTCATTTTGGAGCGGTTCATTTTCGGTGTTGCGTCGACTGATTTTAGAGGAGACAGTCCATGTCGATTATACTCGAACGTACTGCGTTCACACTGCTCCTGGTCTCTCTAGTGTCTCTGAGTTTGGCGGTCCCCACAAAGCTTGTGCCGTACGAACGGGAGTTCTACGAAGTTTCGGAGAGCGTGCGGACTCCGCACATCCCCTGGGCCAAGCCGTACGGAGGCAAGCGCGTGCGCGCGTTGCTCATCGCCCCTTGGTTCTGCCACCGGCACACCGTGGAGATGGCTCAGAGACTGGATTTCGACTACCAGGTTGTGATGACCACTACCCGCACACGTTTCGGACTGCGCGAAAGCGAGGTGCGATCATGGGCGTGGGTGAAGGGACTGTTCTACGAGGAGCGTGAGGCCGAGTTGCAGCACCACCTTGAGAACGTCTATGACGTCATTGTGGTGGGTAGTGAATGGAGACAACTCCCTCTGCGTGCACGATACGAGATCTTGCGAAAAGTCCAGGAGGGGACGGGTTTGCTCATCGGCTATGCGCAGAGCGGGCCCTACTTGGACAGAGCCATGGCACTTGGTACTGACGACAATTCGACTGGAATTCTGGCGGGAGTACCCACTGCCGGAATCGCAAATCTCGAAAAGTTCGCGTCGAATACTTGTCCATTCCGCGTCAGTTCACTGGGTCGAGGGCGCATTCTCATGTTTCGGTACCGCATTGGGGGAAGGAACCGCGAGTATATGACCCCGTCGGAGAATACGCCAGCAGAGCGCTTGGAATATGACGTCTACCAGTCACTCGCTATCCGCGCGTTGTTGTGGTGTGCGCGAGCCGAAGCTCCGGTCGCCATCACGAAAGTCGAGCCTGCCCGCGGGGAGAAGAACACCCCTCCGGACGCACTGAACTTGAGTTTGACATCTTCACGCGCGGTCTGGAGTTCGAGGGTGGAGGTCCTGTGGTGCGACAAGGACGGTCGGCAACTGGCCAGTTCCGGTCTGACGCAGCGTATTGAGTCCGGCAAGAGCACTATGAAAGTGCCAATTCCCGAGCTGCCAGCTGGCACGGCCTACGCCTGCGTGCGTGTCCTGCGCGACGAGGCGAGTGTTGGCTGGGGGTGTTTCCCCGTTGTGGTGGAAACTCCCGTCGCAATTGCCGAGATCACGTTTGCGAAGGAGTTGTACGGAACTTTTGACCCCGTGTCTCCGAAGATCCAGCTGAATGCTCCGGCACCCGCCGACTGCGTGTTGACAGTGGATGTGCAAGACGCTCTCGGTCGGCTTGTCCAGCATCTCGAGCTGCCCGTGCAGGCCGGTGCGCGTGACATTGCGCCGACGCTCGTGCTCCCACCCCCTGCCTGCGTGTGGCATGGTTTGGAGGCGGAACTTTTGGTTGGCGGGCGAGCTGTCTCGATCCAGTCGGCGGAGTTTTTTCGGGAGTGGCGCCTTCCCTATGATGAGTTCCAACTCGTGGCTTGGTACGGACCGAGTCGGGAGGCGTACATGGATCGTCTCATCAACCAGGCGTTTGCCCGGTCTGGAATCGACACCGTCTATCCGAGTCACGTGTGGGGAGAGGGGGTGGACAAACGGTGTGTCGAGAGCATTCGCGCCGGCATGTCGATCCTCCCCTATGTCTGCCACCTGGGAGAAAATCGGAACGCTTCTAAGAAACCACACGTTCGGAATCCCTCCGTGAATGATCCCGAATTCAGGAAACGTCTTGGAAAGCAGGTTGTCGACTGCGCGCGTCAGTTCCGCCGTTTCTGTCCGGTGGGGTATAGTTTGGGGGACGAGAACTACTTTGGGGGCAGTGCCGGCAACGAGCTTTGCACCGCTCCCGACAGCATCGCGTATTTCCGCAATTGGTTGAGGAGTCGCTACGGTACTCTCGACGCTGTGAACTCTGCATGGCGGAGTGTCCATTCCTCCTTCGACGAGATCAAGCCTACACTGTTGTCCGACGCACAGAAAAGCGGAAATCCCGCGCCCTGGATCGATTTCAGGTTGGCGATGGAGCAGTCTTGGAGCGATGTGTTCGCCTTTCTGTCCGGAGAGATCGGTGTGGTGGATCCAAAGGCGCGTGTTGGACACGAGGGAAGTGGTCGTGTGGACAGCTTTGGCGCCTTTGATTGGTGGACCATGCTTCGGCGGCTCGATATGTTTGTACCGTATCCGGGGCGGCCCGTCGGGGGGAATCTAGTTCGATCCCTTCGGCAGCCCGGGACCATGTCCAGCTACTGGTATGGTTCTTATACTTTCAGTTGCGGGGGACGGCGTTTGACGACGCAGCGCTACTTCCCCTGGTATTGCCTGTTCCAGGGATTCAACAGCGCGTGGTACTTCAACACCATGGGTAACGGGGGCATGGCGCACGAGGTCGGTTTCGCCCCCGATCTGCGTCCTCTCCCCCACTTTGCCGAGACGGCCGCCAACTGTCGGGAGATCAAGCAAGGGCTTGATCGACTTCTTCTTGGCGCCTCGCGTGACTCGGATGGTATTGCCATCTACTACTCCACGACGTCTATCCATGAGAACACTTTCTACCGCCGAAGCGTGACGGTTGAAAAATCCATGGACGCCTGGTGCCGCTTGCTGAATGACCTTGGGTTCCAGTATGATTTCATCTCCTACGAGCAAGTGGCGCAGGGGCTGCTTTCCAAAGGGAAATACCGGTTGCTGATCCTGCCCATGACCCTTTCCATGAGTGCTTCAGAGGCTCGGGGTGTGAAGCGTTTCGCGGAGGCAGGGGGAGCGATTCTGGCGGATTTCCCCCCAGCCGTGGAGGACGAGCATGGCCGCCCGTGGCCTGTTCAGCCTCTCGCTGGACTCCTGGGGGAGCAACCGTCGGGCACCAGTCTGACGATCAAGCGCTCCGGCCCGTCCGGGTTTTCGGCAAACTTGGAGGTAGGGAACTCGCGTTTCGGCATTCTTCGCCCAGCTCGAAAGGACGAGATGTTGGTACTGCGACACCCTTCGAAGCCCGTCACTTTGCTGAATGCTGCGTTCCCTACGTATTCGGCGAAACGTGCCACGCCTGCTGGAGACGCCCTGAGGGAGTTGTTGGCGCGCGAGATCAAGATGCTTGCCGTGCGTCCGTTCGCGAATGTTCGCTCGCCCGCTGGGAGCCGTGTTCCAGGTCTTCAGACCTTCCACTTTGTCGCTGGCGATCTGAGCTATCTTTGCCTGATGCAGGGGGATTTCACTGCGACTGATGAGCATGAGGAGACCGCTTGTGTTCAACTTCCCGAACGTCGACATGTGTACGACGTACGTGAGGGACGCTACCTTGGATTCACGTCTCGGGTCGATGTGCAGTTGGAGACGTGTCGTGGTCTGGTACTGGCGTTGCTTCCCTACGTTGTCGCCCGTGTGGACGGTCTGTGCGCTACTGTCGTCTCTCGGCCGTACGGCCGAGCGGTCACGGTTGCAGGAGAGTTGCAGACGATTGATGGGAAGAGCGTTCCGAAGAACCACATCGTTCGTGTGGAAGTGCATGCTGCTGATGGGACGATCCTTCCTGCCATGGTGTGCAAGGTTGCAGTCTCAAAGGGCCTGTTCTCGGCGGAACTGCCCCTTTCTCTGGACGCGGTTTCCGGCAAACTGGTGGTGGTTGCGATAGACGTTTCGACAGGAGTGACCGCTGTCGTGCCTCTTTCTCTCGGAAAGGAGGAAGTCCAGTGAGTGCGGGACGTATAGCGAGAATTGCGTTTGGACTCTTGTTCTCCGTGTTTTCCGGAGTCTGTGTCGCCGGTGGTACCGGGCGTGCCGAAGCGGGCCGGAAATTGCTTGCGGACATGGAGCGGGCCTTGGCGGTCGTCAAAAAACCCGCCGCGACAATCTGCAAAATCGGGGCACCATTGACGGGTCCGCATCGTGCGCACGGCCCGAAACCGATGGACTTCACGCGCAGGATCACGCTGAGCAACGGGAAGACCAGCTACGGGCTTAAGTACTGGATGAACGTGCAGGCCGCCGATGGTGCGGCGCCGTTGGCCATCGAGGGGTCCACGGGACTGGGCATGGAACGCCCCAGTTCCGCGAACTGGTATTGCAACAATTTTCTCGAGTTCACCTATGGTGGCGCGTCCATTTTGAAGACTGTGCTTGCGGAGTTCTCGGAGGAACCCGAGGGCTCGTTGCGCGTGCGGTGGCCCACGGAGCAGGCCGAAGTAGTCGCGTTGTTGTCGTTACCTGCGGACGGGGTTCATCTTCAGATTGTATTCCACGTGGTGGCGAAAGGTCCCCCAAAGCCCTTCTCCATCGGTTTTAGAGCCTATCCCGGGCACACAGCCAGGCCATGGAACCGCCGAGTCGATACATTCCACCGTGTGCTTTGCCCTGTGATGAGATTGCAGTTGCCGCCGAACGAACACCGGCTTGTGCTTTACGATGAGCTTGACGTCTCCAAAACTGCTTGTGCGATTGATGTGGGCAATGCAGGACAGAGTGGCACGGAGCTGAATCTTCAGAATTATGGCGTCACTATCACGCTTGAGTTTCCTGCTGCGGCTAGCACGGAGACGGGCACCGTGAGACTCTGGGATCTTGGCCGGGGCAGTGTGAATGCCGCCATGGACCTGGTTCTTGGCGACGAGGGGGCAGAGTAAGTGAACCAGACCAGCTTCAGCATAGGCTATCAGTTGCCCGATGAAAGCGACTCCACATACGAGATGGTGATGGACTACCGGGAGCACGTCTCGGAGGTGTACTTTGCCATGCCGGGAGAGCCAAGTGGACGTTCGCCT
>JAGLDW010000733.1 GCA_023145395.1 Lentisphaeria bacterium
GGAGCCAAGTGGGCGTTCCCCTGTGGGGTTGAACGATGGATGGACTATCGAAGAGGCTAGCAAGGTGATGGCTACCGAGCTGACAGCGCTTGCCGAGGAGGGCGTGGCACTTGTTCTGTTGCTGAACGCGGCCTGCTATGGAGACATGGCTGGCTCACGAGAGCTGTCCAAACGGGCGGTGAGCATAACCCGCGAGTTACTCGATCAGTGTGGACTACAGGCAGTGACGACCACCTCCCCGTTCATCGCCTGCGAGATCAAGAAGGCTTCGCTGCCGGTCGAAGTCAGGGCATCCGTCAACATGCGCCTTGGGTCCATCAAAGCCATGGAATACTTGGCCGATTCCTTCGATGGCTACTATCTTCTGCGCGAATGGAACCGCTGTCCGGAGAAGATCCGGGAGATACGCGCTTGGTGCGACGAGAGGGGGAAGAGGCTGCACGCGTTGGCCAACAGCGGATGTCTTCGCGATTGTGCATTCCAGAGCTTTCATGATAATATTGTTGCCCATGAAGCCGGTGTGGCTCGGCAGGACAACATTCCCCAACAGTTCCCCGCCCCGTGCTGGGAACTTGTCTCGCAGCGGGAGAATTGGCGTCTCGTGTTGCAGAATACTTGGTTGCGGCCGGAGGATCTGCATCACGTGTCCGGCTACTTCGACACGGTCAAGCTGGCGACGCGACTGCATTCGCATCCGCGTCGTGTCATTGGGGCGTACGCGCGGCAGTCGTTTCGCGGGAATCTTCTCGACCTCATGGAGCCCGGCTATGGCCCCCTTTTTCAAGGTTGTGTCATCGATAACGAAAAGTTTCCGGACGACTGGTTCGAGCGTACGTCGACCTGTGGGTTTCAGTGTCATGCCTGCGACTATTGCGAGCAGATTCTGGCATGTGTTTTGACGCGGATCATGCCGCCGTCGGACGATGACGTAGGCGGGGGAAATGCACCATGAAGAGAAAAGCGGCGATTTTCTGCAATTCCCCCGGCAATGTCAGCAACGTGTATGGCAAGGGACGGCGCGAACAACTTGCGGTGCTCACGATCCTGCACCCCAAAATCATCAGTCTGGATGCCTTTGAGTACGCTCTTCCCTCGCTTGCCGGGCTTGAAGTGATCTTCTCCACTTGGGGAATGCTTGCGCTCGCGATCGACCAGATCGCCAGACTGCCCGAGCTCAGGGCCGTTTTCTATGGTGCCGGCTCTGTGCAGGGCTTTGCGCGTCCATTTCTCGAAAGCGGCGTCCAGGTGGTGAGCGCTTGGGGTGCCAACGCCGTTCCTGTGGCCGAGTTCACGCTTGCTCAGATCCTTCTCGGCTGCAAGGGCTACTTTTGCAACACGCGAGACTGTGATGACTCTTCTCGCCGCGGTAGTGCGTTCCGTGGGCCTGGGATCTTCGACGAGTGCGTAGGTGTTCTTGGAGCGGGGATGATCGGGCGCAAGGTCGTCGAGTTTCTCAAGCTGTTCGATCTGAAAGTGCTTGTGTTTGATCCCTTTCTCACCGAAGCCCAGGCGGGTGAACTGGGAGTGGAGAAGGTCGAGAAGATGGTTGAGGTGTTTGAGCGAGCCTTCGTTGTGACGAACCACTGCTCTATTCCGTCACGCTTGGGATGCTTGAGACAATGGCCTGAAAGCCACCCCTGTTCTCCCCGATGCGTGTTTTGGCGCAGTTGGCACGCCTCTCACCCAAGGAGGGGCCAGACAATTAGAATGATGGCCAGTGCGGAGGCGACTGCCGTCGAAGCGTGGCGCCACGAGGGGCGGTCTTTTGTCTTTTCGAGAATATCCCGGAAGCGCCAGGGAGCGCCGAGTAGATACAGCCCGGCGATACCGGTGATGTAGCAGGTGACGGAATAGACGGCTCGTGCTGGCAGATGCACGGCGAAAGCCTGGTGCAAAAGCAGCGCGGCCATGAGCGTGAAAAAAGCGCCCAACGCCCTGGCGAACAGGAAGTCGAGGCGGGTGTAGGCCACGATCGCTATCACGGGCACCAGCAATCGAATGACGATACGGAACTTCGCAAGTCCGCCCTCCAACATGCCGCATGCATGCTGGCTGGCCCACCAGAGGCATGCGACGCCAAGGATTTCGCCAAGAACTTGGTGACGAGGGAGCTTTGTCCAGAGGTCGGGAAATTTTCTGGTTCCTTGTGCGAAGAGCCACGCAAGTGCCAGAAATGTGCAGGCGAATCCCCAGGAAGTCAGGTTGAGGATCATGTTCAACCCTCGCCGCCGCCAAGGCGGACAATCACCATCTTCTTTCCATCCGCGTCCGCTTCTTCGCTTTCAGTTTCGAGCTTGGGATCATCACGCAGCACCATATGGATCACCCGGCGTTCCGACGCGTTGAAGGGACCGATACGAGCGGACTTTTCCCAGCGTTTCACTTCCTTGGCGGTATCATTGGCGATGCGAGTGAGCTTTTCCTCATCCACTTTGGAGCGTCGGCCATCCGGTCCCGTGGGGCGGCGTTTCTGGTAGCCATCGATTTCTAGCTCGACCCAGCCGCATTTTCCAAACTTGCGTCGAAGTATGCGGTTCAGGAGGAGTTCGAGACTTTCCAGATACTGTCCCTTGCGGCCGATGAGCCGCCCCGCCTCCTCACTCTTGACGCTAATCCATGTCCTGTCTTCCCCATTTACAGCCGAGGCCGAGGCCTGGATGCCGAGAAGTCGCACCATCTCCGAAAAGATGTCGACGCTTTGTTCACTTTGCTCTTGTGTGATGGGCATTCTTTGAGTCGCCTTCGTTTGAGTGCGGATTCAGTACAGACTTTTCTGTTCGGAGAAGGAGGACTCAGTACCTCCCGAGTATTCTCCACCGTACCGATCCTGGTCTTCGGCTGGGTGATCATGCAATTTGCCTTGGCAGCACGGATTTGCGACCTGTTTAGGCGGGCACGACCACCTCCTGATTGTCGTTGCTTTTGTCCATCTTGTTGGCGATCAGTGTCTGCACGATGGTCAAGACTTGACTAACCGTCCAGTATAGCGTGAGGCCGGATGGCATTCCATAGAAGAGAAAAATGAAGAATGCGCTCATGAACATCATCATGCGCTGCTGTTGCGGATCCGTTCCGGAAGGTGTGAGTTTTTGCTGCAACAGCATGGTGGCGCCCATCATAATGGCAAACGGCCGGATGGGAAAGGCTTCGAAGGGGAGTGTGTCGGGCATGGACAGGTCGGTTGCCCACAGGAACGGTGCATGCCGCAGTTCGATGGCACAGCGAAAGGTGTTGAACATGGCGAACAATACCGGGATCTGAATGAGCATCGGCAGACAGCCTCCCAGCTGACTGACGTTGTTGGCCTTGTAGAGCTCGCCTTGCTTGCGGTAGAGCTTCTGCGGGTCCTCCTTGTATTTCTTCCGTAGTTCCTTCAACTGAGGTTGTAGTTTCTGCATCTTGCGCATGCTCTTTGTGCCGTAGTTGCTCAAGGGCCAGAACAGGCCTTTGACGGCAAGAGTGATGACGATAATCGCGACCCCGTAGCCCCAGCTGAAGTCGAAGATGCTGCGAAGCCAGATAAGTGCATTCAGCAGAAAGCGTGTAACGAGGCCCATCCAGGAAGCGTGGAAAAACATGAATAAGTCCATGTTCATGACACTAACCACATTCCGTTCGAGCATGCCTAGTCGGGTGAACTGCTTGGGCCCCACATAACAGTCCATCGTGTAGGTCTTGCTGGTGTCTGCGGGCAGGGCGTGTTTTGGCAGAAAGGCTTTCGCATGATACCATTTGACTGGAGGATTCTTCTGCGTGTCAGCTGGTGCTGCCGAGGACTCCGGGAACGTCACAGTTTCCAGGGTGGAACCGGAAAACGGGGTATCGACGGCCGCAATCCAGAGCAGAAAATATTTGGAGTGGACACCGATCCATTCACAGGGACGATTGGCGATTTCGGACTGCTTGACCGCATCCATCTTCAAAATTTTCTTGGCGCCGAACGTCTTCGGCTTCCCGTTGTTCACGAAGGCCACGGTTACGCCTTCCGCTCCTCCCGCACGTCGCGAGGTGCTGTGTCCGGGAGTTATCGACGGGGGGACACAGCCAACTTGCACAGCCCAGTCCTGCAGGGAGAGCTCTGTTGTTCCTCTGTTTCGGAATGTCGCGCTGTAGGCCAGCCGGTAGTCGTCCGTATCCGACATCTTCCAGGCTTCCACCGTTTCAACTTGCTCTCCCCCGTCATTCTGAAAAATCCGGCGGAGCGTCAGGCGCGTGTCCGATGGCTCATGGACGCCTTCGCCGAGCTGGGTCCAGCCGGTAGGGGGATCGAGCGTGGCAAAGGGATATTCATCCCGTCCAAGTTTCACGCGTGGAGATCTTCCTTCCGGCGCAACATCCTCCCCGTACTCTTCAAGTGTCGCACGCACAACTCCGCCGCGCAGGCCATCGAGCTCGAACAGATTCAGTCCCGAGGCTGAGGACAGGCGCACCAGATCCTTGGCGGGAGTTCTCTGACGTGGCACGGCATGGGGGGCAGTGGTGTTGGTGCTTGTTTCTCCAGCATTGCTCTCGCCGTTTACCTGGGAGCCGGGCGTCTCGTGCTGTGTTGGTTGTGTTGGCGGGGCAGCTTTTCCCGCACCATCGTCGTCCTGCTTCGTAGGATCGGCGGGTTGTACCGCCTCCTGCGAGGATTGCTGTTGGGGGACGTTCCTCGGTCCTCCGTAGTAGGTCCACCAGAGGACGAGGAGCAGCGCGCAGACCGCAACTCCGATGATGGTTGTCTTGTCGTATTTCATTACTTATTCTTCTTCCTCGGCACCGTGTTTGGCGTTGCTGGGAACAGGGTCGTACAAGGGGCCGCGGTAGAAAGGCTGGCAACGCAGAAGCCGTGACAGAACGAGCGGAGCACCTCGCCAAAAACCGTGCTTCTTGAAAGCCTCCGCCGCATAGGCGGAACAGGTTGGCTCGAACCGGCAGCAGGCCGGAATAATTGGAGAAACGCCTTTCCTGTAGACATGGATGGCCAGAAGGCAGGCCATCTGAAAGAGCTTGTCGACTGAGGCGAACAGAGACATGCTTGTCAGGCCTCCGTCTGAGGGTCGCTGGTGTCCGTGAAGGCGCCAAGCTTCCGGAGAGCCTCCGTCGCTTCGTCAAGCACGTTCTGCAACGTCGCTCCCGGCATTCGGTATCTGGGGATGAACACCACCCAGACAGGACGCAGTCGGGGACGGAGCAACCGGTACACCTCTCGGAAGAGACGCCTGGCCCGGTTGCGGACCACCGCCTTCCGAGAGTATCTCCTGGAGATGATGAAGACTGCTCGTCCACGGCCATCCGGAGATTCGGCCACGGAAAGGACTGTCCGTCTGCCGACGAAACGGGTGCCATGCGCCCTCACGTGGGACAACTGGGCACGAGTTCTCAATCGGGCGTGACGCCCGAACGCACGCTCGGAAAGAACGGAACCCTCCGCTGCATCTGCCTTTGACATGGACAATGGCCACAGGTCTTGCTGGTGGCACCGAACATAGGGGGTGCCCAACTCTGGTTGCTCAGGCACTCAGTTTGACGCGGCCCTTGGCGCGTCGGCGTCGAATGACCGCACGACCTGAACGTGTGGCCATGCGTGCGCGGAAACCAAGACGTCTCTTGCGCCTGATATTCGATGGCTGGTAGGTTCTTTTCATCTGGATAGCCCTTTCGCATTCGAGTCATCATGCCGTGTTGTCAGAATTGCCTGCTTTTGCATTGCTGGTGCAAGCTCTCGGGACAGCACAGTCTGCAAGAAAAAACGGACACATACTATAGTGGACGGAAAGGTGGACGCAAACATATGCTGGTAGGCGGGGAGAGTTCCACCTGGACGATTTCTCGACAGGGAGGGATTCCGGGGCGTCATCCGTCGCCAGTCTCCGTGTATCCGTCATATTGTGCTTCGGTCATCAGGTTGTCCATCTCGCTCTCGTCCACTTCCTCCAGGCGGCAGATCCAGCCGAGCCTCTCTGGTGAGGAGTTGATGTGCTCCACGCTTTTCTCCAGTTTCCTGTTCACCTCGGTGACGGTCCCACCAAGGGGGGCGAACACATCCGATGCCGCTTTGACCGATTCGACCACGCACAGCACGTCTCCCTGACTCACCACAAGTCCATCGTCCGGTAGTTCGACGAACGTGATTTCTCCTAGTTCCTCAGCCGCGTAGGCCGTTATGCCGATTGTGGCCACGCCGTTCTCGATTTCCACCCACTGGTGGTCTTCAGAAAAAAGTTTCATGGTCTGATAGATTCCTCCTATGGGATCCGCACTCCGTCGTTCTTTCTTCATTCTCAGAGCGTGACACCCTATTGGCCGTGCGCTCGACCCGCACGTGCGCCTCCACCGTAATCTAGGCTGCACGCGTCCTTTGAATGGCTATGGCTTGTCCGGCCCAAAGCCTGAACAAAGTCGCGAGCAACCTTTACGGACTCTGTTGACTTTTACAAGTCAGCCACTGGCATTTTTCCGCGCCTGTCATTTGGGCTGGTGTTTCTGAGATGGCGCTTGTTCACCGAATGGCTCCGACGAAAAAAGCGTGTTGGATGAGGTTGCGCACCTTCCCGAAGCAGTGTAGCTTTTCGAGTCGGCTGGAGAAATGGCGAGTTATGACGAGACAGAGGGCGAGACCCCAAGCATCTCTGTAGTCGCTTCTCGCGAACGATTTTGGATCTAGCCGGAAGTGTCGAAACGGGATTGAGAGAAGAAGAGAGTCGAAAAGAGAAAAGGGAGAGTACTATGAGTATGCTGTCAATTGGTGTCATGGTCGTTGCCGTTATTGGTATGTTGGTTGGTCTGTCGAAGCAGAAAGCGGGTGCCGCGTGGGGCAAACCAGTCGCGATCGCCTGCATCATCGTTGCCTTGGGAGTCGCTCTACTCAACATTGGCCAGACAGTTACTGGCAATGATGGGAACACGGCAGGGGTTGTCAAGGCGGAAATGTACTACCAGAAGGTCGGCGGGAAGAAGCTCGGCATGTATTTGGCCGAGAAGTTCCCCGGATCAAAGGTGCTGGTGATTACTGAACCCACAATGGGAGCCGCCGCAAGCACGCCCAACAACACGATTGAGGGGTTGAAAGAGGGCTTTGGCACAAGCATCACCGTTGTCGATGTTGTCAGCCCTGACATCCCGAAGGAACTGAAGGGCAAGTTCTCTGCCGAAATGCCTCCTGCCGAGATGGCTGGTGGAGAGGGCATGGAAGAAATGCTTCCCCCGCTGGAGTATTGGTTCACCGGTCCGGTTCTTGACAAGTTGCTGGGCAAATACGAGGGCAAGTTTGATATGGTCGTGACTACGATCGGCCTGCCTCAGAATGGCCTGAAGAACTGCAAAAAACTCTGGAAAGTGAAACCCAAGGTCGCCATCGCCAATGGCTCCATCTACGAGTACAAAGGATTGTTTCTCCAGAAGTACATTGCTGCCGCAGTCACCTACAATCCGGGTGCAAAGTACGATGACGACACGCCTCCGAAAGACTTGGATGCCGCCTTCGACAAGCGTTTCCTGCTGGTGACGATGGAGAATGTCAACGATATCGCCGCGAAGCACGGTGACATCTTCAAGAAGTAGACAGTGCGGATTTTCGGTTGTAGCAACCGAGACAGGATTCAAAGAGGCCCGCTGGTTGCTTTCGGCACCAGCGGGCCTTTTTTTTCAACGGGAGGCGGCGATGGATCATCCCCTTGTTGAACTTCGTGAAGCCGTGTGCGGAGCGAACCAGGATCTTGTGCGTGCCGGGCTTGTGATGTGCACTTGGGGAAATGTGAGCGGGATCGACCGCGCCGTCGGTGTTGTCGCCATCAAACCGAGTGGTATCGACTATGCCAGCTTGGCACCTGATGACATTGTACTTGTCGATCTGGAGGGCAATCCTTTGGAGGATGCACTTCGCCCATCGTCCGACCTGCCTACTCATCTTGAGATCTATCGTCGCTTCCCCGAAGTGGGGGGCATTGCTCACACGCACAGTGCCGCCGCGTCGTCGTTCGCGCAGGCTTGTAGGCCATTGCCTTGCCTTGGCACGACGCACGCCGATCACTTCCGTGGCGCCGTGCCTATCACAAGGGACCTGACAGACGAGGAGACGGAAGCGGACTACGAGCTGAACACGGGAAGATTGATCGTGGAGACTTTCGCCCAGCAGTCGCCCATGGATGTCCCCGCTGTGCTTGTGGCCCGGCACGGACCGTTCGCCTGGGGAGCAGATCCTGCAGCAGCGGTCAAGAACAGCGTTGTGCTCGAGGCTTGTGCGAGGATGGCCATCGACACTTTCTCGCTGGACCCAGACCCAGGCGATTTTCCGCAGCATCTCCTTGACCGGCACTTCAACCGGAAGCATGGGGTCGATTCATATTACGGCCAGGACTGAGCGGCAGCAGGAGGGTCACGAGAAGTTTCGTGGCTGAGAACATGCTGTGCCAGCTGACTTCATGGAGATGGCTGGTTCGTGGCGATTGGCAGGCAGTTCCTGCGGACCCCGCAGGGCAAGTGGGTTGATTTCCGGGTTCGCTGTCCTCTTGGATGGGTGCCCAGGGGCACATACGCACTGATCGTGCCGTTGCAAGGCGTGCCCCCTGGAGGGGCGAGCGGTCCGCGAGCCGCCACAATGCACATCCGTTGCCCATGGGAGGGCGAAGCTCCCGCTGAGCTGCGTCCCTTTTGCCCCCTGA
>JAGLDW010000734.1 GCA_023145395.1 Lentisphaeria bacterium
GGAACCAAAATGAACAGCAGCAAATGGTAAGTTATTTTCGAGCAGACCCTTAGTCGCCCAGTGGGCAGAGGCGACAGAGCTGGGCGAGGTGGGCGGGCTCCAGGCGGAAGACGCTGCCGCGGCCCTGGAAAAAACTGTGTTCTCGGATGAGATGGATCTGGAGGGGAGTGAGCTGCAGCGTCTCGCCGTCGATGGTCACTTGGATGACGGCTTTGTGTGCGCGGACTCCGCAGGCGAAGGGGCAGGGGATGCGACCCATAGTCTCCGTGAGCTGCACCGTGGCCTTGCCACTGCAGGTGGACGTGGGCGCCTCGAGTGCGGAGTCCGCAGCCTCGTGCAGATGATCCAGAAAGTCCGCGATCTGTTCGCAGCTGACCCCCTCTGCCTCCAGAGTGGCCAAATCGGCTTCGACAATGTCGTCGAGCGTGCGTGGGTCGTCGCCGAGGAAGCCCGCGAGGGAGAGTCGCCCCGGGCTCATGCGATTGCGTGTGCGGATGTTCTTGGGGTTGGCTTTCATGGTGCCCTCACGCGAATTTGTCGTAGAAGATGTTTTCTTCGGGCATTCCGTTACCGGTCAGTGTTTTGATGCAGGCGTTGATCATGCCGGGGGAACCGCAGAGGTACGCCTCCATCCCGGAGCAGTCGGGGAAGTGCCGGGTGACCACATCGGTGACGAGTCCCGTCTCCCCGTCCCAGCCGTCTCCCGGTTCGGGGGCGCCGAGGGCGGGAATGAAGCGGAAGTCCGGGAGCGCAACCTCCAGTTCCTTCATTTCCTCGAGATAGAACATGTCGCGCGGTTTGACGGCGCCGAAGAAGTACCGGCAGGGGCGGGTGACCCCTCGGTTGCGCATGTCCAGGAGCATGCTGCGGAAGGGTGCCATGCCGCTGCCGCCAGCGATGAAGATCATGGGCGCGTCCGTGCCGGACAGGCGGAAATCACCGTGGGAGCCGTTGAAGAGGACCTCGTTCCCCTCCTTGAGATGCTCGAAGACCCAGGTTGTGCAGATTCCCTTTGGGACGCGCCGGATGAGGAGGTCGAGGTGGTCCGTGTCCGTGGGATCGGAGGCGATGGAATAGGCGCGGTAGACGGGGTCGGGGCTGTCTTTGTAGGAGGGCGCGCATAGCTGGACGTATGCGCCCGGGGTGAAGTCGATGCTTTCTGGTTCGGACAGCTTGATGCGCACGAGACGGATGTCGTGGGTGAGCGGGGTTATGGCCTCGATCTCGCCTTGGAACTCGCGGACGCGGAAGTACTCCTCGGGGATCTGAATGTCGATGTTTTCGCGGATTTTGATTTGGCAGGATAGGCGGACATTTGACGCTTTCTCCTCGTCGCTCAGCAACGGCTCCTCCGTGGCCAGGACCGGCCCACCTCCCCGCAGCACCTTCAGTTTGCACATGCCGCAGCTGCCGCCGCCACCGCATGCGGATGGGATGAAAATGCGCTTGCTGACGAGGGTGCTGAGGAGACTGGCGCCGCCGCGCACCTCCAATTCCTTTTCCCCGCCGTTGATGGAGATGGTGCAGGTGCCGTAGTCGTTGAGGAACCGGTCCGCCACCACCAGTAGCGCCGACAGGACGACGCAGATGAGGCAGAGCGTTCCGACTGCAATGAAGAAAGTCATGGTTGAAAACCCAGTTGCGCCAATCTGTGGCAGGTGGGCGAGAGCCCGGGTCAGAACGAGATCATGCCACTGAAACCGATGAACGCCAGAGCGATGATGCCGCTGACAATCAATGCGATGCCTGCGCCGCGCAGGCCTTCCGGAATCTTGTCCTCCTTGATCCGCTCGCGGATGCCCGCCATGAGCACGATGGCCAGCATCCAGCCCAGTCCGCTTCCCGCGCCGAACATCAGGGACTGCAGAAAGCCGTAGCCCTCCTTGTTCAGCATGAACAGCGAGACACCGAGAATGGCGCAGTTGACGGTGATCAGAGGCAGGAAGATCCCCAGGGAAAAGTACAGGGCAGGGGAATAGCGCGATACCACCATCTCCACAAGTTGGACGAACGCGGCGATCACCACGATGAAGAGGATGTACTCGAGAAACTCGATGCGCAGTGGCACGGTGACGAAGCGGTGGATGAGATAATTCAACCCCGCTGTGCAGGTGGTGACGAAGACGACCGCCACACCCAGGCCCACGCTGGTCTTCATACGGCGCGAGATGGCCAGAAACGAGCACATTCCCAGGAAGCGAGTCAGCAGAATATTGTCCGTGAAGGCCGCCGCGAGAAGGATCACCAGCAGTTGCGCTGGGAGATGGGGTGTCGCTGCGGCGGAGACATCGGCCATGATGAGGGGAATGTTCATTTTTCCGCTCCTTCCGCCCTGCGGAGGACTCTGGCGTTGCCGTACCAGGTCACCAGCGCCAGCATGAAGAAGGC
>JAGLDW010000735.1 GCA_023145395.1 Lentisphaeria bacterium
CCCCAGAGTGTGCCGAAACCCAGGATTTCGCGAACCACGGCGATACTGACGAGCACGATGGCATAGCCGATCCCTGCACCCAGGCCGTCGAGAAACGATGCGCCGGGAGGGTTGGAGGTGGCGAATGCCTCGCACCGGCCCATGACGATGCAGTTTGTGATGATCAGCCCCACGTAGGGGCCGATGAATTCGTGCACCTCGGGAAACCATACCTGAATCGCAATATCGACCACGATCACATAGCAGGCGATCACGAGCACCTGCACCATCATGCGGGTCTGTTTCGGGATATGCTCGCGGAGCAGCGAGATCGTCATGCTCGAAAGAGCCGTGGTGAACATCAGGCCCGCGCACATGAGAACGGTGTTCTTGAGCAAGTTGGTGACGGCGAGGGTGGAGCAGATGCCGAGCACTTGGCGGAACACGGGGTTCTCGCGCCAGAGATTCGCGAGGAAGGCTTTGCCACCTGGTGTGTCTCTAAACGCCATGTCACTTTCCCTCCGCGTTGGGGATTGCGGAGTCTGCAAAGGCGCGGTGGAAACGCGCCAAATGCTCATTGAGCATGCCGTCCATCGCGATGGAGGTGCGTGTCGCCCCGGTGATGCCGTCCACGTGCCGACGTGCGGCATCCTCGCCGGTGGGGCGGGTCGCGCAGACAACGAGATAGCGTTGGCCCAGGGAGGGGGGAGCCGTCAGAATGCCCTGGGTGAACTGCTGGGTGAACTCGGGTTTGGCGACGCGTCCGCCCAGACCGGGCGTCTCCTTTTGCTCGAGAATGACCAGGCCCAGCGTTTTGGTGTGGTCCGGCGTGAGTGCCAGGATGCCACTGATGGGTCCCCAGAAGCCGCGCCCGCGGAACCGGAAACCATGCCCTCTCAGCTTGCTGTGCGCATCGTCCTCGTAGGCCTCGATCAAGTCCGTCTCCCAGCCGCTCTCCGGGTCTTTGAGGATCTTGTCTGTCACAATGCGCCGTTGGACTAGGTCCGCGACCTGTTGGGCATCCATGCCGTCGGTTTCGGCCAGATCGAAAACGCCCACCAACGAGCGTTGGAAAAGGAATGTCCGGTTGGCTTCTAGAGTCTTCGCGCCAGCCAGGTGAATCCCGGTGACGGCAGAACCAAAAACGGCCGCCAGCGCCAACATGAAGCCCAGGATGTAGAGGGGCGACTTCACTGAGCAGCCCCCTTCCAGCGCGCTTGCAACGCCTTGAGCCCGATCTCGACACTGGGGCCCACTGTGTTGCCGAGGAGAATGGCGAAGGCGACACCACCCGCAAAGACCGCGCGCCAGCGCAGGAACACGATCATGACCCCAATGAAAGCGCTGTACACGAGCTGTGTCAGTTTGTCTTTCGGCGCGCTGATGGGGTCGGTAACCATGAAGAGACAGGCGTAGAGCATGGCGCCGGAGCAGAGGGTCCAGGGGACGGGAGGCACGCTACCACCGCCAGGAAGAAATCGGAATATCAGCGTGGCGGCCACCGCGCCCCCAAGACTGCCGACGACGAGGCGCCAGGCGGCCGTCTTGGTGTAGAGGAGGTAGGCGCCGCCGATGATCAGCAGCAGGGCGGACACTTCCCCGATGGAGCCTGCGGCCAGGATCCGTCCCTGCGGCGCACCCCCAATACCACCGAAAAACAGGTTGTGCAGCGGTGTCGCGTAGTCGAAGTCACGTCGCGTCCACATGGGGGTGGCCGCCGTCAGAGCGCTGATCCCGTCGCTCATGGTCTTTGGACCCCATTTGGCTAGACCTGCGAGTCCTCCACTGTGGATGGGTGCGAAGCTTCCGGTCATGGCTGGCGGAAAGCATACGTAGAGAAACCCGCGTCCGACAATGGCTGGATTGAACACGTTGCGGCCGAAGCCGCCAAACAGCTCCTTGCCAAAAGTGAGCGCCACGACGATACCCACCGCAGCCATCCAGAAGGGAATGGTCGGAGGAAGAGACAGCGAGAACAGAAGGCAGGTGACCAGGCAGGATTCTGTGAGTGGGTCGCCGCGTCGTTTCGCCATCAGGTACTCGACCAGGGCGCCGACCACCATTACCCACACCACCAGAGCGAGCACCCGCCAGCCGAAGAAGTAGATGCCTCCCACAAGCGCGGGAGATAGTGCCAGGAGGACCTTGCGCATCATCTTCTGCTGCTTGAAGAAGCTCTTCTTTTTCGTCGTCTTCCTCGAACCCTCGGGCATGACTATCCGTTCTTTCGGCATAGGTACAAGTGTTTCACGCAGTGTATGCTTCCGTCGCACGGTACAATACCGTTGCGACAGTAGTTGAACAACCAGCCAGCACAAGGAGTGAGGGAAAGTGGTGAAATACCCGCTGACCCATGCCCTACGGACGGCGCAATGCGGATACTTCCGGAGGCGACTCAGGACACCAAAGCATGGGGAGGAGCACCCGATATTCCGGAAACAGGCTTTCACGGCGTTTTGGATGGTGAGCCCATTTGTCAACAGTGAAAACAACACAGCCTGTCAGTCCCGGATTCTCGTGCAGTCCGGCCAACTGAATCGGGACGAGGGTAGCCGTTCCTGCCTTAGTCACACAACCCGGATTGACCGAGGTACCTCCGATTGCCGCCACCGGCACGCGGAGCACGGGCCATTCACGATTGGTGTCCACCTCAATATTTGCCGCAATCTCACCACTGCCCAAGAGCAGAGCCACCTGGTCCAAATCCAAGCCGTCCGGGGCGCGGTCCAGTGCGTAGAGAAGTGGTCCACGAGCTACGCAGCACTTGCCCCTCGCCTCAAAACCGCAAAGCATCACTCTCGGCTCCATGGGTAGCTGCAACTCGAACCGGGTATTGCCCTGAGCACAAACACAGACTCTTTTTTCACCAGCTTCCGCCCCGATCCCATTCGCCGTCATGCCATGGGCCCAAGGGGGGACCCGGAATTGTATTTCGTATTCTGCCTGCGGTTCCGCGAATACCTCGATCCTTACTGCACCGGAGTGTGGAAAATCGGTGTGCTGCTCAATACGGACGGATCCAGAATCAGGAAGATCGACTTCGCAACTACTTTTGCCATAGAAGTTTACAGCTACAGTTCCGGACGCAGTCACGGCGTAGGCGAATTGCGGCACGCCAGCCAAGCCACGATGGCCATTGTTGTGGCAGCAGGTGATGGGAACGGTCTCATAGGCACTCCCATCAGTACCGTGGATCCACTTTCTAAAGAACCGTTTCGGTCCAGTCATGGCCAGGAAATAGGAGAGTGTGTCGGAAGCGGGACTGAAGGCGGGGAGCAATTGATTCCAGGCGGCTTCTTCCACCAGATCCAGTGAGCGTTCATCGCCACAGAGTTCATAGAGCCGCAGATTGAGCTGGATCCAGGTGAAGGTCACGCAAGTCTCAATATCAGCCGATTCGGGCAAGGCTCCAGCGCGGAGAAAATACTCGCCACTGCTCATGCCTCCAGTGGGATAGCGTTGGGTGTCAGCCAGTTGATTGCGCGCTTCGAGTACCATCTCGATGTAGTCGCGGTGGCCGGTTTCACGAGCGTATTCCAGCAGGCCGACAAAACAGCTCATCATCTCGTAGGCCTTGCCATTGCCAATGGTGGCCACATCGCCACGCGCGCGCAAAATCCTCAGCAATCCAGGCGCTTCATCCGTGTCCCAACCCTCGACGATGTGGGTCGCAAAGTCCATGAATCTCTGTTCCCCGGTGGCCTGATACAGACCGACGATCGGCTCCAGCACTGAGCCGCTGGCCAAACCCTGGTGCTGATCCGTGCGGTTGAGATCCCGGGCGCCGACACCAAACTCACGAAGCAGACGGTCCCCCGCCTTGCTCGCAGCACAGAGCGCCGGTTGCCAGCCTGTTGCGTCATGATAGGCGAGAAGTGAGAGAATGCAGTACTTGTGTACCCAGATATCCCACACATCACGTCTATTTTCCGGTGTAAGTCCCAGAAAACGATTCTCCACGTATGTTCCAAGATAGCCATCGTCTTCCTGGGCAGCAACCAGCCCTTCCGCCAGCCGACTCACCTTGGCCTGCAGCGCTTCACTGTTCAGCAACGCAGCCGCGGGAATGGCCCCGAGCATGAATTTGCCGATGTGTTCACCAATCCAGGCTTGAATGCCGGGACGCTGCCGGAACCCGTCCAAGAGAAGATCCTCGTTCAGCGCCAACATCCAGGTTTGGCAGAAATCGTCAAGGGTTTTTCCCCAGACCCCGCCAAGTTGCAGATGGGCCGGAGAAACCGCTGTGGCTGCGGATTGCAATCGATTTGTAGTCATAATTTTCTTTTTATGTCATGAAATGCTGAGAGATCAAGTCGCGCGACAGGATTCCGGCAGCTTCGGCATCGCCCCGCTCCAGACGTCCTCATTCTCCCGTCGGTAGTTTGACCAGGCGGAGATCGTCGAAGAAGGTTTCGTCTCGGGCTTCCTGGTCCTTTGCGCAGAGCAGGATCACGGCCTGTCCCACGCCCTCGGGAACGGTGAAGACCAGGGATATGTTTCGCCAATCCCGAGTTTTTCGTGGGACCACGGCCATGCGCCGTGGCTTTGACCAGACCCATGCTCCGTCCGCATCCTTCCATTGCACGACCAGGCGTGTCCGGGCCTTCTCCGACGCCACGGAACGCGCCCACACCGAAACGTGATAGCGCTCCCCGGGAGAGGTAGGTACAACATGGATGAAGCAGGCATCCTTGCCGCCGACGATCTTGATGCACCGGGAGCCGTTTCGGCCCGCACCCGATTCCCAGGTCATGCGCTTTTCGGTTTCCCGCTGCAAGGCCCACTTGGACCAGGCTGGGGGCGTGTCGGTTGCCACCCAATTCACTCCTTCGGGCTTCTTCGCGTCGCTCTTTGCTGCCTCGAAACCCGGAT
Source organism: Lentisphaeria bacterium (assembly GCA_023145395.1). Lineage (GTDB taxonomy): Bacteria > Verrucomicrobiota > Lentisphaeria > Oligosphaerales > Lenti-02 > JAGLDW01. The sequence continues at coordinate 4,852 of JAGLDW010000735.1, forward strand.
TGTCGCACAGATTCGGCGCGGCGGGGTGCTTTCTAGCCCATGCCATGCCGCGAAGTTCCTCGCCCAAGGAGCCTTTGGCGATGGCTGGCACATTCCGCAAGACCTGGTCAATCGCAATTCCCCCCGGCTCGATGGTCAAGGCAGAGACCGCCATCGAAATACTACTGTCGAGATACGAACGCCAGGTGGCAACACGCGAGGAGTAGTTGTTGAACAGCAACCTGTAAATGCCTGAAACAAGACGGTCGTCCTTGATCGAGTTCCACACGGACTCCCGTGTCTCTCGCCGCTCGACCAGGGTCTGTAGTTCCCTGACGAGTCGAGTGGCGGAAAGCGCCGGTTCGGCGGAGAGTTCCTGCACGCTGCCTGCCCGCCAGTATTCTTCGAGCACGGCATCGGTGAAGGCGAACCCACGCGCGACAAAATCAACCCGGGCGGCAAAGGGCTCTCGCCCCCGCGCCAACTTTTTCGCCTGTGTCATGGCCTGCTTGCACTCCGCCAGGTCCTCGGGTTCCCACAGTGCCAGTTGCTGGAGAACCGATCCCAACCCCTCGAACCAACGCCCATCGCGTTTCTTCATCATGCAGCGCTCGAGGACTGAGTAGAAACGGCTCATGGGCTTCTGTGCGGGCCCGAAAAAGCCATCGTAGAATTCGTCCAGCACCTTGTCAGGATCCTGTTTCGGGTCCCACATCAACTTGGCCCGGAGGTACATCTGCGGGGCGGCGTACCACCAGGTTGGGAAGGCTTCATTGGTCACGGCCACCGCACCGACGCGGTCATAGAAACGCAGCGATTCCGCCATGGCATGTGGATAGACCCGGGGCAGGAGCCAGGTCAAGCCTGTGTAGTCGTAGGTGCCGAATGCGCCTGCGGCCTCAGCCCAGGCCGTGGCGAACTCCATGTCCTTCTTCTTGTATTCCGGGTCGTGCCATTGGGCCACGTCCTGGGTGATGATCACGCCCACGTTGTCCCGGATCTTGACGCGTTTCGGCAATGTCTCGACATTGTGGTAGGCAATGCAGGTGACGTACTTGTCCGGGTTGGACTCCTTGATCGCGTCCGCCACGGCGTTGACGAAGGTGTAATAGCGGTCCGAGAGCATTTTGCGCCCTCTGAAGGTCTCTCCCGGAATGTCCAGCGCGGTGCATTTGTCACATTCGCAGAATGCGCCGCTGTCATTCATGCCCACCGAGAAGAAGTTCGACCGGGGGTGTTCCTTGAACCACTTGCGGGCGGCGGCGATGGTCAGCTCCAGCACTTCGGGGTTGGTGGTGCACGGTTGCCAGTTCTGGGCGTTGTTGGTTTCGGGCACGCGGCGTTTTCCCCCTATGAGCGGGTAGTACTCTGGGTGGGCTTTTCCGTAGACCGAGGGGGGGAAGACCCGGTACAGCCAGTGGGAATAGCGGTTGAAGGGAACATCCAGGCTGTGGCTGGTGATCCGCACGCGTCGTCGCCACACGGCGCCATCGCCACGGATGGACAGGTCGATGCCGTGGTTCCGGCGATTCACGAATCGCGGTTCGACTCGGCGGCGGCCCGCCGGCACACGAATGGTCGCGTGGCGAGGCACATTCTCCCCCAGTTCCGTCGGCACGTACCAGCGCACGCCCAGACGCTCTTCCAGGAAGCCGTAGACCGCGTTCAGAGTCCCTTCCGGGACATTTCCGGCAAGAACAAGTCGATTTTCGCTGCAGTCCTCGACGAAACCGTCGAACGGCAGGCTTGCCAGCCCCAGTGCGCGCCGCACGACCTCCTCGTCCACACCGATCAGCACCTGCATCACGTCCGCCAACGGCTCCGTCGTGACCGGCAGTTCGGCACCGCTGCTCTTCTTCAGGTAGAGAACAAGCTCTTGAGCGGCGAGTTTCTCCGTGTCGTCGGCTGTCTTCCGCAGCACGATCTGGGCCTTTGGCGCACCGTTCTCCACCAGAACGACGTCAGCACAGATTCCCCACCCTGCGGCAAACACAAGTGCGGAGACCGCAGCGCTCATCATGTCCCATCGCATTTTCATCTTCACACCTCTCCAGTTTTGCCCGTGTGCGCGGGCATTGCGCAACGCTGGACCTGTTCTACAGTAGTTGCGCGGCACGGAATGGAAATCTTAGGGCAATGGAAAGGGAGATTTTGATGCAGGCAGATGGAAACAAGGGAAAAACTCTTTTCACGGCCGATTTCGGGGATGGCGCCTCTGTTCTTGGCGATGGCTGGTTTCTGGAGGGCAAAGGCACGGCGGACATTCAGGACGGCAAGCTGGCATTGCAGGAGAACGGAGAGGGCATCGTGCTATGGCTGAAGCAGGATTTTCCCTCCGACATGCGTCTGGAGTTCGATCTGACCTTCGGCAACGACCGGGGAATCGGGGTGTTTTTCTTTGCGGCGAGAGGAGGAGGCGGTGAGGATATTCTACAGGCGGTGCCACCGCGTGATGGTGCGTACGGCCAGTACACAAGGGGTGCTCTTGACTGCTATGGGCTCTCGCTCCACCGCTTCTATCCTGATGGTCGCCACAACGCCGGGTCCAACCTGCGCAGGAACAGCGGATTCCATCTCGTGAACCACGTCGAGCCAGATCCGGTCCAGGAGACGGGGAAAACCTACCGAGTGCAGATCGAGAAGCAGGGTGCACGCATCCGGGTTTGGACCGATGGTGCTCTCACGCATGATTGGACGGACGATGGTTCCTTCGGCGCCCCCCTCGAGGGAGGAAAGATCGGTTTCCGACTTCGCTCCGATCCCTCCTGCATCATGTACCTGGACAACATCACCGTCGTGACTCTGAACGCTGAACGCTGAACGCTTTTTCTACCACAGAGAGCACAGAGACCACAGAGGTAGGGACTTGGCCATAATGTGTTTTGGAATCGTGAAAATCGGCTGACTGTCGGGTGCTTCTGCGTTGGTCTCGGGCACCATTTCGATGACGATCTGTTTCGCGTGCCCGATATTTGAAAATTTCCACACAAACGCCTTGTTCACGGCGTCCGCCTCCCGGCAGGCGCAAAGCGGCATGCTACTTCAGCTTGACCCAGACCTGATCCGCATCCGCCGGTGTGGAGCCGCCAACGACACGACCGCGCTCGTCGAGCATCACCAGATGCGCGTTGTTCAAGTCCCCGACCAGCTTGGCGCCGGCGCAGCGGAATGCCCAGAACTTCTGCAGTCCCTCCGCCATTTGAAAGCGGATGTCGTACTCTTGTCCGATGAACACTTCGTCCATGACCATGTAGAGCACGGCGGCGCGCCCTTGCCTCTTGGCGTAGAGCTTTCGGGCGATGCGTCCTCCCACTCGCCGATGCTGGGCCTCCAAGTATGTCCCGAAAGCCTTCAGCGTGGGGCGCAACGCGTCCGGGGTTCGTCCCGGCGCCGGGTCGTAGGTCAATTTTCCGCTCTTCTGGCGTGTATCATCCGCATATCGACTGTCCGTCACCGTGCCCGGCTCTTGGATGCCGCTCGCAGCTGTGCCGGGCTTTTCAGATGCAGTGGAGATTTCTAGAGCCGAGGCCGCAATCTTGCGAATGTCCGCCATGGCTTTCTCTCTGGCGACTTTTGCAGGGAAGAGCTTGCGTGCGTCTTTTTCACGCACGCGGTGCACAGGGAATGTCATCGACCCGTACTCGAGCGCGACCTCGACCCGCCCGGGAGTCAGTTCCGCCAATCGTCCCGAGACCCTTTGACCATCCAGCAGGCGGAACTTCACTGTCTCGCCAAGCTTTGGCGCCGAAAGCTGCTTCAAATACATTCCGTAGAGTTGGTCATAGCGCGCCTCAAGGGGATCCTTGTCGAGCTTTTGCGGTGTTTCCTCCTGCTCTTCGCCGGGAGTGGGCACAGGCGTTGGAGGTGAGGATGGCAGGGGGACAGTCGGCGCCTTCTCCACAGCCGGGGTGCTCGGAGGGGGAGAAATCTTTGCTTTCAGGCGATCCGCCCAGCCTTTGAAAGGCCCTTGGTATTGAAGCAAAGCACCCACGCAGGCAAGAATCAGAGCCGCGCAGGCGACAGGCAGAAGCTTCGAGGAAGCACTATTTCTAGGTTGTCCTTCAACCATCGACATGTTCTCCCAGGCAGCGATCCGACACGACGGGCCATTGTTTTCATGCCATCAAACATGCCATCATAGGACAGAGTGTCAAAACAGATGGGAGCATAGAGATCAGAGCATCATGCTGAGCCGCGTGTGCGAACTACGCAAAGCCTGCCCAAATCGTGGACGGAGAGCGGCCCGCGAGCCATGCCCTGCGAACTCCGAAAGGCAAGTAGGTGCGCCGGGCCCCGGTGCACCAGCGTATCCGGAGGGAAGGGTGCACTGGGGCTCAGCACACCTACTCAGAGCGCACGTTCATATTGCGCGCATACGGGAGCCCTGGCACCTACGTCCCCAGTTTTCATACCCACCTATTTGATCTTTCGGCAGAGCTTCGTTCTCTTGTCAAATCCCATCGACCTAATCGCATCTCTCAGTGCCTCGTGTTCACGCTGCAAAGCATGCATGTCGGCAGCATTTATGAGATGTGAGTATTTCTCCGCCAGACGGATTTGGGCCAGAATCGCGCGAGCCCGCAGACTCGTGATCCTTCTCGACACGGAAGAATACCGCTCAAATGATCGCTTCCTGAAGCTCTCCTTGTCTCCCTCCCCATGACTAAGAGATTCATACCGTCCTGCAAGAGAAAAATGCGCATGATCTGCAAAGGCCGAATCGGGGAAGTCCCGAATAACTTTCTCAAGCATTTCCGTTCCGTCATTGTCTCCCAGAGATCCAATCCCTTGTATGAGTAGAGAGCTTTCCCATTCGCAGACCAGACGTGCCGCTGAAATGTTCTCTGGACTGGGAGACATCACGTTGATTTCAGGACACACTGACGACAAATGAATACCGACTGCCGTGATATCTGTCTTGATCCTATATTTTCCCTCCTTCGGGAAAAAGAAAGTGACCTCTCTTCCGTTTTTAATCAAGAAAATCGTTTCGATTGCTCTAACCATTTCTCCTGGTGGCAACTCAACCGGAAAAGGATATCCAAGATACTTCATCTCTCCAAACTTTTGCAGGCTTGATCCATCGTCAGAGGTCACTGTGAACCAGAGCTCAGTAGAATTGTAAAGTAGAACGCCCGTTTTTTTCCTGGCCGAGGCCGCACTGGACGGGCAACCGGTGCAGATTGTAAGCAACCTTCAGCAAAAGGACTTGCAATCATGAACGCCACCCTACAGCCTGTTCTCGTCTGCGGCCAGAGCGACAGCACGGATTTGTCCGTGTTTCTGAACGTCGAGGACTCGACATACGACTCGTATATCGGCGTGGCTCTACTGGAGCGCGTGGATATCGATCCGAAGAATCTCCAGCAGAAGATGCTGGTGGGGCGTCTGTACAACGCGGGTGTCGCGGTCGGGAGGATCCGGGAGAAGTTCGGACACGATCCGCGCACCATCAAACGATGGGGCAACGCCCTTTGTCTGGTCGATATCGACGAGATGGCGCGCGTCTTCGCCGGCCGCGGCTCCCGAAAGAAGGTCACCCCCGAGCTGATCAAGTACGCCCGGCAGCTGTACCGCGAGCGCGAGCGGTTCGGAAAGAGCTTCCGCGCGGCCATCATCCTGAGAGTCGGCGAGGTGTTCGATGTGCGCATTTCACCGACTGTCGCGAGCCGCATTTTCCGGCTCGAACGCGAGTCCTCCGCAGTCGTCCCAAAACCGGAGAACAGGGCGACTGGTGCACAGGAGGAGACTTCCGCAGGCACGGATGGCCCTCCATCTGTTAACCAATCGCCCACATTGCCACCGGCGCTGGCCAACGACGGGGAGGTCGCTGCGGAGCAATTCATCCACCATGC
>JAGLDW010000736.1 GCA_023145395.1 Lentisphaeria bacterium
GGTCGAGAAGAACCAAAGCGCACTCGCAAGCGCCGTCGCCCTGGGACGGAAGTTGGGCTAGTGTCGTCGGGCGGAAGTAAGGTCTCCGGGTACGTATTCAGCGAAGCACGTATTTGAGGTCATTCTCCGGAAAATGAGAATATGCCCGGAACAAGGCTCGCGGAGTAGTTTTCAGTTTTTTTTCAGACGAAGTTTTTCTTTCAACCTGCCGTTGATCTTGTGCGGCAGAAGCTTTCCGGCCTTCTCAGCGTCCATTTCCTTGCTCGCCATGCAGGCTCTGAAGTAGTGTGTCAGGTATGCCCTCGGCTCGATATCGTTCAGTAGACAGGTCTGGACAATCGAATACATGCATGCTGCGAGATCGCCTCCCCACCGCGAATGGTTGCCGAGAAAGTTGTTGCGTCCGAGCGCGCACGGTCTGATCCCGTTCTCCATGAGATTGTTGTCCATGGGAAGTTCGGGATGCTGCACGAACAAGGTCAACCCGTCCCAGTGATTCCTCATTGAATTCATGACCTTGACTTGGGCGTCGTGGGCATGTTCTCCGTCGACGGCCTTGCGCATTTCTTTGAGAGCGGCCCTCAACTTGGTGTCGTATTCCAGGAAGAGTTTGCTGCCGTTGGGATGTTCGACTCTCTTGTGGTTGAGCTGATAGAGCGTCGCGATTTTCAGCAGCCAAGTCTCAGCCCATTGGCAAAGGATAAGATTGCCGGGGTATTTCTTTGTGATGTCGATAAAATCCCTCCTCACGTGGGCCCAACAATAGGCGAGCAGGACAAGTCCGTATCGCATCAGGGTTTTGTAGGCCGAATATCTGTCCACGTTCATTATTTTCTTCCGCTCCGACAGTGTCGCCAAGGGCGCGGTTTCCAGTTGCAGGCCGTTGGCACCGATCTCCTCGACGTCCAGATCGAAAAGGGTTTTCAGCGGAACGGCGGCCGCTCTTGTAGGATCAAGGACGAACACCACGATGTCCGCGGACCTGTATGCCCACATATACCAAAGCGTTTTGCAATTGTCGAGAAACATTCTCCATCGGGTCTCGTCCGCGTGCCAATGTCCGGCAAGCCTCAGATCGATGATCAAAGCCTCGTGCAGAGGCTCGAGATAGTCGAAATAGATTTTCTTGAGTCCGCCGAACACCGCGCCGGAAGCGACACCGACGCCGGCCTGAACCATTTCGAAGAGCTGCCTGTTCACCGGCAGGTGCGACATGAACTTGGAGACGAGGATGTCGACCCAGAATTCCTCGGAGAATTTACCCTTGGGAATAAGCTGAGCGGGCGGCGGCGCGGTGATCAGGTTCGGCAGCTTGCCGCAATCGCATGCCGGGCCGTAGGCGACGCGCACGATCCGGCGCAGCAGATACTGTTTCTTCACGGTGACTTGGTACGACACCGCCTCGAGCCCGGGTTTTTCAACTCCCGGCTGACCGCAGTCAGGGCACGCCAGGGCTTCCGGCGAGACTACCACCCGCACCTCCTCGACCGGGAGGTTCTTCGGTATCTTCCTGCCGCTGCCCGGATGTCCCTGTCTGGCGCCGCGGCGTTTCTTCGCCTTCTCCTTTGCTTTGTCCGGTGTCGCCTGCTGCTCTTCCGCGGGCCCCGCACCTGTCCCCTCCCGCAAAACCTCTTCGCCGGCACTTTCAACGGCTACGGCATCTTCCCCGACCTCAATGTTCGAGACCTTGAGCTTCTCGCTCTTTATCGCGAAGAGCATCGACGCGAACTTGTTGGCCCGCGCCTGTGATTTCTCCAGCTCCTTCTCCAGCCGCGCACACTGCGCCTCGAAAGAATCGGCCCTCCGCCGTTCCCTCGCCAGCTCGTCCTCCAGGTTCCGAACTTGACCGCGCAGCCTTGCGAACTCCGCCGTCGCAGTGGTGAATACTTCCCGCAGCCGCTGGTTCTCGTCGCGCAGCCTGTCCAGTTCGTCGCCTCTCGCGTGCATGTGAGAGGATCCTGGATTGTCGATGAGGGTTTCCGTATTACTTTCCCTTGGCCGGATCCCTTGACTTCAGCTCCGGGTAACGGCGTTTGCCGATCTCCTGCAGGAGCCCTTTCGCCTTTTCATGGCCGAGCATCATTTCCCGCGCCTTCCTGACGGCCCCCGGCTGGAGATAGGCACATGGCAACATCCGGTCTTCGGAAAAGGCCCTCAACCTGTCCGGCCTTGCTTCTTTCTCTCCGCCTTGATCAACTCCGGCCCGGCTTCATGCAGGCATTG
>JAGLDW010000737.1 GCA_023145395.1 Lentisphaeria bacterium
CGAATGGTGTTGCGGAAGTGGTACAGGAGCCAGTCTTGGAACGAACTGCCTGCACAGGCCCGGGTCTGGGTGAATCCGGCGCATTTCCAGCGGGTCCGGGGCATTGTCGCCCACTCGTGCTCGTAGGTGGTGTGCTCCGGGCGCACGGCGTCGGAGAAGTTCATGGGTGAGGAATAGAGGATGGCCGGGACGCTGCGCGCGTGCGCCTTCTCGACGAGGGCTTTGACTTTGTCCGTGCGCACGCCCTTGGGATCGCAGAAAGCCGAACGCCACCAGGACTCGGAGCCGCCCTTGAACAGCTCCCAGATTGTCGCCATGTCAACGCTGTTCGCGAACTCCGCATAGGTGGGATCCCAAAGTTCACGAAAGTTCACGGCCAGCCAGGAATGCCAGTCTGGTGGCATTGGCCGAACGGGAGTGGCCTGCAGCCCGAACGTGTAATGGAGCGTTGTCATCGGCCTCGGTTTCTCGATCAGCAGGACCTGCCAGACGACCCGGTCGGCTTCGGGCAGCAGACGGTACGCCACACCGTCGTTTCCGAGTGTGATGTCCCGATCGGAGCCGATGATGAAACCGAAGCCGCGGTCACAGCTGCCAACCCAGAAATAGAACTGCGTCTGGAACTCGAGGGGAGTATCCGTGATTCGGCCGGTGAGTGACCGGTCGGGCACACCGTGGTAATACAGCTCGTCCTGTCGGGCGAGGGAAAATTCCAGTCGGCACGCATCCACGATCCTTTCTTGACCGGCATCTGACGACAGGCGTATGTCGAGCCAGAGCAGTCCGTCCACTTCCACCCACGCGTCCACTTCCGCCGCGATGTCCGCGGACTTTCCGGTGATGTGCAGATCGACGCGGTCGTCCGTTGCGGATGTGACAGTGAATTTGTCGAGTGCCACAACTTGCTCGACCCCGTCGATTGTGAGGATGAGCCGGGCCGGGTCGGCAAGCAGTGGTGTGCCCGTGCTTGTGACAGTCGTGGGCAGGATGGAGGCATCGCTCCACGTCATGGTTCGCCCCCAGATGCTGACCCTGCGTGCCTCGGACTGGACTGGGGCAAACGGCGGCAGGACAGCGCGGCTCTTGCCAATGTCGTTGCGAAACCAGGCTGGGTTCTTGACTCGGTCAAACTCCGCAGCGGCTTCGGCCAAGACGGTTCCCGCAGCATCGTGCACCACGGTTGCGAGCGTGTAGCCACCCGGCGCCAGGCCGCTGAGGTCGATGGTCTCGGCTCTGGTCAGGCCCGGGAGCACGAACGTGGCGGACATGGCTTGACGCCCGTCTCCAGCCACAATGCGCCAAGTGACTTTCCGGGGCCGCTTGGCGGCGCCCAGGCCGGTGACGTCAACGCGCACGACAAGGTTCTCCTCGGTGGGGTAGTTGTCGATTTCGAGCCGGAGGGGCGGAAGAATCTTGAGCTCTGCCGCTGATCTGTAGAGGGTGGTACGCGTCCCATCCCGGCGCCGCGCACTTGCCTCTATCCGGATCCGGTCCAGCCGGGGATCGTTCAACGTGGTCTGTAGCCGAATGGGTGCCACACCCCCCGCGGGTAGGCGAACGGTCTCCTCCCAGGCGAAGAGCGCACCGACGATCTCATCGAACCCCGTGCGTTCGACAATGCGTGTTCCCTCCTTTTCCGCGTTGACGACGAACGCGAGAGTCACGTCGTCCGCGCTGGGATTTCGGCCCGAGCCAAGAAACTGGAGTCCGCCATAGCTCAGCTTCCCCAGTGTCGGCAGGTGAAGGGACGGTTGGTCCGGGGCGAGGAACACCATGGTTGCGAACTTCGCATGGTCGAGATACGACTCGAAGGTTGGCGCGAGCACCATCGGCCGCTGACCATCCACGCAGAAATTCACGCGCCATGCATCGCCGGGTTGCGGAGTCCGCAGTTCCAGCTCCGCGAACGGCAGCGCGAGTTCCAC
>JAGLDW010000738.1 GCA_023145395.1 Lentisphaeria bacterium
CTGCCGGACATCCGTGGCAGCGCCCGGCGCGAGAATGACTTCAACCGCGTCCTCTTTGTAGACGGGCCCATCGTGTTTGGTGACCCGTGCATTCGGCCGTTCTCCCGCTCCGAGAGGGATCACGAATGCCAAGTAGAGAGCTTTCGCGTCGTAGCCGGCGAAGGTGGCGACGTCCCGTGGCGCGAGCTTCTGGGTGATGTAGCTGCTATAGCCCGCAAAGGCCGAGAACTGCGCCCATTCCTCCGCGCCAATATGACCGTCAATAATTGGCGGTTTGTCAACGTGGGCAACCGTGACAAGATGGGTTGCATCGGCTACGGCAGCGGATTCCGCAGGCCTCGCGACACGTGGTGTCGGCGGAGGTGGCTTCTTGGGGCTGGGCGCTGGGGGGGCGGCATGTGCCTGGGTGGCGGTTGTGGGGAGAATGGGGTCCGGCACCGATCCCGTGAGTTCCGGGTTGAGACTCAGGCTTCCGTTCCAGGGCGGTGCGACGGTTGTGGGCTTTGCCCCCACGTTCAGCTGCGCGGGTGTCCACAACTCCACATGTCCGTCGCAGAACAGGACGTGCGCCTTGCCCTGGTAGCAGTTGAAGCGGATGCCGGAGTTCGGGTACGCGGAGTACCAGCCGCCCCCCGGTTGCTTGGGGGCATCGCATTCGACCAGCAGTAGCGTGGCTGCGGGATTCGGCACGATGCGCACCGGTTTGCGGCCGCCATTGTAGCTCGGCGCGTCGGCGCCAAGGCTGAATCGAGGATAGCCGAAACTGACCGATGAAACCTTGCCCGCGCGGAGTTCCTCCGACAGCACATACGGCGCAAAAAACGGGCCCGATGGATCCACACGCCCGCTGGGTGAGGAATCATCCAGATAGGGTTTCAGCAACTCGGGCCAGAACAGGGGTCGGCCGGCGGTGTCCTTGTGCATCAACGGCGGGTACGTGCCGTCGTGGTCCGCCCGGTATTGCTCGAAAGCTCTGTGCAGCGCCTGCAGTTTGGCCGTGACCTCGGGGAGCGGCACCATCGGAGCTGCGCCAGCCGTGGCCGCAACCCCAACGATGGACACAATCCGGGCGAGCGTCCTCTTTGAGAAAAAAACTGCCGTCATATCATGGTCTCACTGATTTGATTCTATTCCCAGCAGATCGCTACTCTACCATAACCATCCGAAGCTCAGGTTCCCCGCGCGGACCCTGCGTTTCCGTGCAGGCACTACTTCCGAGGCACAAAGTGGATCACCTTGGGGAGATTGAGCCCGCCGAAACTCCGCTCCACCTCTTGAATGCATTTTCCCGTCTGATCCTCGATCGCACGGATGAGGGCAGGCGTCCTCGCGCCAGACCACACTCGGCAATACAGCGTCTGAAGCACCTTCAGCGTATCTGGATGGTCACACTCTCCCAGCAGCGCAATACTCTTCTTGTTGATGTATGTCGGCCTGTCCTCCATAGCATCCACAAGAATAGGAAACAATCTCTTCGGGAGGCCAAAATCGGAGCACGCTTTCAATAGCAAATCCATTTCGCGCCCACGATAGAATTTACTTCCATCCCGCTTCGCCTTCCGAATCGTCCGATCCATCGCTTCCTCGTCGCCGGCAGCAGCAAGATACATACGCAGTATGGAGTCCCCGAACAGCACTTTCCGGTCCATCTCCTGGAACAGACTCTGAAACTGCGCCATGTGCCCACCGGTGGCCAGACTCTTCAGGCAGGCGATCTTCTGATCCCTTGCATCCGCCATCCTCTCCCAGACCGGACGCAATATGCCCAACACCTCATCCGGCATTTTCATCCCCATCCAGAACACATAGCCCTGCGCATTTCGCTTTCCAGCCTCGGTTCCATCGCCATGGAGGAACGGGATGACATAGTCCACATCGTCCGCTCGCCCAAGCTTCACGACCGCTCTGGCGAACAGAGCCTGGAGGTCACGCCGGGCCGCGGAGTCCGCTCCAAACAGCTCTTCGACAGATCGTCCGGGCTGGATTTCCATCAGTTTCATGATGAGATGCTCGCGCATGGCATGCGGACACTTCCGCCCCAAGACAAAGCTCTTCAGTTCACGGACCGAGCAATCCTCCGCACTCTTGATTCGATAGAGAGCCTGAAGCCTCTTCGGCATGGGCAATGAGTGATCCATAACCGTGGCTCCCATATCGCGGGGAGCGGGTGCGTCACGCACTTTTCTCTTGACGGGTGTCCTAGCAGCGAATCCCCGCCTGAAGAACGAGGGTTTCGCCTTCTCGGTGACAACGACTTTCAGCAGGTCTCCATTCTCAGCGCTCAAGTGGTACTCCAGGCCAACTTCATCCGTCACCACAAGTTCCTTCTCCGCACCCTGGACAGCAGCAAGCTTCCCCACCAAAACATCAAACCGCCATTGGACTCTCCCAGTCGCCATTTCCACACACACCAGAATGCCACAATACGGCCTGCGAAACAGAATCGACTTCGAAAAGACTTCCGTGATGGTGACGGAACGCCGATAGCGACGCTTGTCTTCTACTTCCAGTTCTTCTTCCCACGGCTGCACAGACCACAGCTTCTCGCCAGATTTCCGGTCTTTTGCGACGTATGTCTG
>JAGLDW010000739.1 GCA_023145395.1 Lentisphaeria bacterium
TGTCGGCAATAGGCGAGCAGTTAGGCCCGTTGACGATTTCCGGTCTTGATAGTGCCCGGAGCAAGATGATGCTAAAGATGGAAGGCAACAAGCAGTTGCAGAAGAAGGTAAGCCAGGCGGAAAGAATCCTCGAAGCAATAGGCCATAAAAGCAAATCGGAGGACTTATACCTTTCCAGAAGCGCTACAGGAAAGGTATAACACCTCAACTATCAACAGATGGATTTGACTTTTAGTGCCGGGCATAGTGGCGGAGAGTTTGCGGTCCAAAAGGATCCATCAAGACGTGATCTGAGCCCCATTTGTGTTGATAGTTGAGGTGTGACCCCCGTGCCCCCCCGTGCCCCTCAGAAAATTCGCCATGCAGGGAGCTGCGGGGACTTTTTGTGCCCAAAATTCGCAAACCCGCTTGACAACAGTAAGATGCTCTGACCCGCCCGCCCGGTCTATCACCCCGCCCCGTCTCCCTATGGCATTCCCTATCGCTGCTTGTACTCAAAGAATATCGAGAACCTCTTCTGCGCGGGGCGTTGCGCAAGCATATCACACGCCGCCATGAGCTCGACCCGCGTCATGGGCACCTGCGCGCTGCTGGGTGAGGCCGTGGCGGGCGCGGCTTCCATCGCCAGTGAAAATCAGCTGACGCCCCGGCAAGTCGGAGTCGCCCATATGCCCGAACTCCAGCAGCGCATTTTGCGGCGCGGCATCTGCCTGCCGGGAATCAGGCAGCAGTTTCCGCCCATCACCTGCTCCGCCACGCTTACGGCCTCGCACGGGAACCCCAATATTCTGCTGGACGGCTTTCACCGACCTGATGCCGAGGGATCCCACTGCTGGGAGGGCAATCCGGGAGACTGGATCACGTTCTCCTGGGAACATTCTGTGCGGGTGACCGTGCTTGTGCTGCTCTTTGACTCCGCACTCGACAAGGGTATTTGCATCAGCCACATGTCACCGGACAACGAAAGAACACTGAGCCACATGCCTCCGAAGATGGCAAAACGATTTCGGGTGGAGATCCGCATCGGTCAAGAGTGGCACCTCTGGAAAAATGTCCTGGAGAACCATCAACGTCGGGTGGAAATTGCTCTGGAACAGAAAGTAACAGCTCTCCGGGTCGTCCTTGAGGATAGTTGGCATGCGGAATCCTCCATCCTCTATGCAGCATATGTGGGGTGATTTGTCCCTGCCTCGCCTCCGATGCGGAATGCGCAAATTTGCCGAAAAACGCAAATTTGCCACCATCTACGGGTTAACCAGTTGACAATCTACTGGTTAACCCGTAGATTGCATTTGTGATGGCGGTATCCGAGAATGAAGCAACCCAATAGAACGAGTACGGAATGACCAATGGCAAGACCGAGACAGCAGACTCCGACGCCTGCCGAACTGGAAGTGCTCAAAGTGCTTTGGGACAGAGGCCCATGCACCGTCCGGGAGATTTTGACGGAAATGACGCGCGATACGGTACCCGCCTACACGTCGGTCATGAGTCTGCTCACCGTCATGACGGGGAAGGGACTTACGCGTCGCGAGCCCAAGGGAAGAGCTTTCCTCTACAGTGTGGCCAGACCACGTGAGCGGACGCTTGGCCGATTGGTCGGCGATCTGCTCAGCCGTGCGTTCGAGGGATCCGCCAGCGCCATGGTCACGCAACTGCTCGACCAATCCAAGCTCAGTCACGATGAACTGAACGCGATCCGGCGCGCCATCGACGAGCATGCCGACAGGGGAGGCGCATCGTGATCGAAGTCTTCACACTTCCAGTCTATCGCCGACTTGTTGTCACACTTGTCCACTTTCTTTGGCAGGGCGCTGCCGTCGCCTTGTGCCTACGCGTCAGTTTCACATTGCTGTCGCGGGCGCAGACCCGCTACGCGCTGAGTCTCGCGGCGCTGCTTTTCATGGCGAGTTGCCCAGTTGTGACATTTTTAAGTTTGGGCGGTGGAGAATCGCCCGAGATGGCGCGTTCAGGCGTCGGCCTGGCGTTCACTTCGTTTGTGTTCGATGCGGACTTTTCTGCGTCCCACCTTCGCGACTACGCCAGAGAAGCGCAGCCCTACGTCATTCTCTGCTGGCTCACCGGGGTACTCGGTCTCGGGCTTCGTCTGGTGGCCGGACAGGTCGGTACGCTGTGGTTGAGGAGGAGCACTCAGTGCGTGCCGCACGAACTGGAGCGTCGAGCACGGATCTTAGCGGAACGGCTCGGACTCCGAGGCAGATGGCGCCTTGCAGCAACATGCAGAATTGACAGTGCGGTTGCTGTGGGGCTCTGGCGTCCCGTCGTGTTGATCCCAGCGTCGTGGCTGACGGGCTTTCCCACGGATCTGCTCGATGCCGTTGTCGCGCACGAATTGGCCCATATACGTCGTTGGGACCTGTGGGCCAATCTCCTGCAGCGTCTGTTGGAAACGGCTTTTTTCTACAATCCGTTCGTATGGTGGGTGTCACGATGCGTCACGCAGGAGCGTGAAATGTGTTGTGACGAATTGGCAGCAACGGCGACGCATGGACGCGAGACGTATGTACTCGCGCTCGAAACCGCCGCCAAAGTGAGTGCAGGCCTCCGCGCCCCGGCGCTGGGAACCGCTCTCGCAGAAAGGTCGAAGATGAATCTGCTCAAACGTGTGAAGTATCTGCTCGCAGGGCCAGGCATTGTCCGTGAGAGTCGCTGGTGGCCCATCGGTCTCCTCACGACAACACTGCCCTTGATGGCGTGGCTGCTGTCGCTGGGCCTGCTGACGGCTGGAGTTCCGTCCGTCAGCGCTGAAGAACATTCCCCGAAAGACAAGGAAGTGCTGCGACTCGTCCGCGAGTTGCGCGAGGAGGTCCGTCAGCTCAGGCGCGAGGTGAACAAAATGCGCGAACGGAACGAAGGGCCTGAGCATCATGGGGGCGAGGAGCACGAGGGACGCGAACACGCCGAACGCGAGAAGAACGAGGGGCGAGAGCACCACGACCGCGAAGAGCGTCGTAACGGTAACGACAAGGACGGAGGGGAACGACACGAGCGCGAAGAACGGGAAGGCCGCAAGCATCACGACGGGGCTGATGGAGACGGCGAACACCGTGAACGCAAAGAGCGTGAGGGGCGAGAGCACCACGGACGCGAGGGACGCAAGGGGGCGGAACACGCCGAAAGAGCGGGAAGGCTGTTCAAAGGCTACGATTCCAACGGTGATACGCGAGTGAGCAAGGATGAGTTTTTCCAGAAGCTCATCGGCAAGAATGGAAAAGGCATGGACCGGGAAAAACTCGAACGCCTTTTCCGCTCTGGTGACAAGGATGGCAACGGTTCATGGTCCCTTGAGGAGTTTGCAGCCAAACTCAGAAGAGGGGAACACCACGAGTAGTGGATGCCGGAACGCGCAGGCAAGCCTTGCGCGTTCCAATTTTCTCCTGGATTCGGAGAAGGCGTCCAGTCTCTGGAAGAGGTCGTTGCCCACGTTCAAGTTGCGCGGCGTTGGCTTCAAGCGCGTGAGCTCTGGCGCCCCGTGCGGATGTCACTGTCCAGTTTGCTCCCGGGTGTACGCTTGTTTGGCCTCCGCCTGTCGTCTGCGGCAGAGATCAGCGCGTGTTTCAAGGCATTCCCGAGGCCAATCGAACACGTAGTGCAGCCATTCGTCGTAGGCGGATCCGGCGAAACGCTGCCCGAAGTGCTCATGCACGGTGTCTCTGAGTTGCGTCAGTTCGGTCACGACCGATGCCAACTCGGCAATGCGACGCTCCCATTCGGACTCGATCAGGCGAGCGCCGGACACGAAGGGTTCAGTTGCCCCCACGCATCGTTGTGCCTTCTTCGCCAGATGCAGTGCTCGCGCCATCAATTCGGTGCTTGTCCACTCGAATCGATGGGCGCCCACCTGATCGGCCAACAGCGCCATTTCCTCGGCCAGGGCGAGCTCCTTGGACAGGTTGTTGGATCGGCAGCGCCCCAGGGAGCGCACGATGCGGCTTGCATCGTCCGTCGGCACGCCGGGCCAGAAGGGCTCCGGCTTCCGTCCCGCAGCTTGGGCGAACTCCGCAACCAGCGGCCAGGTTAGATCGATCCTGAGATTCGGAGGGTAGAAGGTGTTGGCGCGTGCCCACGAGGTGGCGATCAGGCCCAGTTGATCGGTGCGGTCTATGGCGTTTGCCCAGGCGGTGATATTCTCGCGGTTCTGATTGTAGTCCGGCAGGATTGGGCCTTGAGCGCTGAAACGCAGCACCGTGCCGCCGATCACGCGGAAACCGAGCCGCGTCCAGAGATCGACTTGGAACAGAGATTTCAGACCGCCATCTTCCATGTCTGGCTCAATGAGCGCCAGGACATTGGCAGGCAAATCCTCGACAAGCAGGGCATCTGCATTGGCTGCCACACTGTCTCGCATGACCCGATGTCCCGCAAGCCGAATTCGTTTCATCGGCTCTGTTCCGCTGGTGTAGTCCCAGGGCGCCAGCACGACTCGACTGGTGAACTCGGCGAATGCGTCGGGCTCGAAGTGGTCCTCGAGCATGTCACTCCAGATGATGGGCGTCTTGCCGTAGCTCTCGACAATGTCGCAGAGCCCGCGCAGGTGTTCGAGGAACACGGGCAGAGGACCGCCACGCTGCCTGACCCGTTCGCTGGTCACCAGTGAATCGGCCTCGTCCATGCCCAGGTGTACATACTTGCTGTCCGGATGAGTCTCGAGCACCTCGCGCAGCATGGAGGCGACCACCGATGTGGCCTCCAAATTGGTCGGGCAGACGGTCGTGCCCACGCTGGGATCCTCGGCCAAATGGCGGTACGCTGGCCAGCGAAACAGGTACTCCAAGTGGCCGAGACACTGCTGGAGTGGGATGATCTCGATCCCGTTCTCCGCCGCCGCGGACTGAAAAGCCCGTAGCGTCTCGAGAGTCCAGGATGCCGCCTTGTCCCATGCCACATCGACGCACTGGAACGGAAACACGTCCTCATACTCGACCAGGACGGCATTGATTCGCTGGCTCGCCAGGTCCTCGAAGAGCTGGGGCATGTACTCAGGCCGGAACAAGACACCCTTGAGATCAATGTGCACGGCTGCAATTTGCATGATGGTCCCTTGCCTAGGGTACGCGCGGACCCTTGTTCTGTGAGTTGTCGCTAGTCCCGATTTTCGCCTGTCAGCTGGATTTTGCGAAGGCGTCCAGCTTCTGGAAGAGATCGCGGAAAATGGGGTCGCGGTCGATCGAGCGCAGACAGCGGAGGAAATGTCGTGACGGATCGGCGGACAGGGAGCCGTCGTCGGCCAAGTGAGGACTGTGAACGATATCGCTGACAGACCATTCCGGGTTGATCAGCCAGGCGGGCACGGCAATGTCCCAGATCACCTTGGACCAGGCGAAGGCATTGTAGCCGGCATGGCTCTTGACGTAGGCTTTGACATTCGACACCAGATAGTCGCCGATTTCACCTCGTCCGGCGACATAGTGCTCCAGCTCCGGGATGGTTGTGGTCAGGTGGTCGATCACGTGGAAGCACGGGCAGTGAACCATCGGCACGCCCGAGTTGAGGACTGTCTGAACTGCGGCAATGTCCGGAGACATGTTGTATTCGCCACGCCGTGGCAGGTGGTAGCTGTAGCCCCCTAGCCAGATCACCACGATGCGCTCGATGATTTCCGGCTGGATGCAGATGGCGGCGGCCACGTTGGTGATCGCGCCGATGGCGCCCACATAGAGCGGGGGGCCTTCCGGGTCCGTCGCCATGGCGCGGTTGATCAGGTCGCGGGTGGCATCCGTGTGTTGCGGCGCGGTCGCGGATAGGTACTCGGTTGCCCCCCTGTGGACAAAACCCTCCGCCGAACGGCCCAGCATGCCGAGCAGAAGATCTGCCTCCCGGTAGCTGTTGTCGATCGTGTCGGCCAGCGTCGGACTGTCCGGACGCACCTGGTAGGGCGCCAGGTGAATTGCCTCCAGATCGATCCGTTCCGGCGAGAGCAGGCTGTAGACAATCGCGAACTGGTCATCGACTTCGCACGCAGCGTCGGTGTCCAGGACCATGCGAACGCGGTCTGTAGGCGGTGCCAGTCGTTGCAGTAGACGTTCCATTTTCATTCCTTGCCAATTTTGGTTCACCGAAACTCCATGTCCCACAGGACTGCACGCGGACGCCGGACTATAGCGCTGTTAGGTATCTTCACCGTCTTGTTCCGCCACTCCAATCACCATGTCTGGATGATCACATCGTCCAGACGGTATTCGCCCTTGGCATGGAAGGAGATCTTCAGATGGATCATGGCCGCAGTCTGTGGCACGGAGAAGACCTTGCGCAGCGTCTGCCAGCCCTCCGTCTTGGCTTGGAATGCCGCCCGGGCCCAGATGGTGTCTTTCGAGGTGCCGCATTTTTTCCCTTTGGCATCGATGGCGATGATTCTGGCATCGGGCAGGGCGGGCCTGCGTAGCCATTTGCGGTTCTCGCCCGCATTTTCCTCCGCCTGGACAATGCGATAGAAGACGGTGAGCGCGTAGGTGGCGCCGGGCTTCACGGAGACTTTTGTCCAGTGAATCGAGCACTCGTCGGGGAACGGGCCGTTGACTCTGATCTGGAGGCTGCGCTCGCTCTCATGCCCCCCGTCCGGTGCAAGCTGCACCTCGTGGTTCTTGCCTCCGAACTGTACTCGCTGGCGCCACAAATCGTCTTCGAAATCGGCGTGCATGACTTCTTTCGGGCTTTCCGGTTCCTTGCCTCCCCGCGTGATGAGGAAGACCCGCTTCCAGATGCCGCCGGCGTAGGCGTTGTCATGAACCCGCACGGCGATGGCATTCTCATTGCCGGGCCTCACGAAGGAGGTGACATCGAACTCCAGTGACTTCTTCCAGGAGTCTGGGTCCTTCTTCTCATCGTAGTCGAATGTGCCCGCGAGCTTGCCGTTCACGAAGAGTCGACAGCTTTCGTCCACAGCGCCGAAGCGCAGATGGTGGGTTGCGCCTTCCCTCGATGGAATCTTCACACCGCCGAGTCGATACCACGCATAGCCATCATAGCCTTCGTTTCCCTGCTTCTCCCAGAATGCGTCGGTCTTGATTTTGGACCAGGCCGTGTCATCAAAATCGGGGTGCTGCCAGCCTTGCTGTTCGCCATCGTCCTTGGGGTCGGTCCTGAAGCACCAGACCAGCGGCAGCAGATCGACGATCTCGTCAGGCTGCCCCACGTAGAGCTTGTGGTATTCATCAACGGTCGTGCGCCATCTTTCTGTTGCATCCATATAAAGCAGAGGCCACGGATGGGCGGCTGAGCTTTCCGCGTACGGCTCCAGATATGCGAACAGCGCATCTCCCCGGGCCTTTGCTTCCTTGATCCACGCGACTACCCGGTCTCTGGAAGGTGTTTTGGGCAGGGACTGCTTGGTGTAGTCACGCATGTGCACGGGCAGGCCCGAATCGGTGAGGCGTTGACAGAGGCGCAGGAACTCCGCCGTTTTCTCGGTAAGATCAAGCCCGATGGTGGCATACTGGATGCGCGTGCGAATCGCATCGCTGTCGGCCGCAGCCGTGGCGGCCTTGAGATGACGTCGGGCCAGGGCCATGGTCTCGGGTCGGTTCCACTGGGGAAAGTGCCCCGCGAACCATTCCATGTGCTTGATGTCCCGGGAAGCAAAATTGTCCTCGAGCAACGTGTAGAATGCCCGCATCTCAGCCGCTGCCGGTCCGTAGGCCTTGGTGCAGAAATCCATGATGACGGTATCTAGATCCAGGTTCACATCCCAAAGCATCCGAGCCATGACGTAGTAGTTCAGGTGATTCGAGGCAAAATCCAATCCGCTCTCCGAGTCGTAGCCTGCGTAGCCCTTGGCTTTCAGACGGCGCAGGTTTTGGGCGAGGATGCGGGTCTGAGGATGGATGAGCAGCAGCCAGTGGTAGTCCCCAAGGTATTCGCGCGCCATCAGGGTGCCCCCTCGCGCCACCCACTCGTCCGCGCGCTTGTGATCGCGCGCCTGGTAGGCAGGATCTCCGTACAATGCCTGGATCTGGGTCATGCCGACGAGCACATTCGGCTCCAGTTTGGCAATGCTTCGCGGCGAAGGGCGCAGATAGGTGTAGGAGTAGATGCCGAGACGCAATTTCGGATGTGTCTTGCGGATTTCGCGGGCCACTGTGTTGACGAAGGTGAAGATGCGGTCGCTCAGGACCAGGCCGTCATAGCCTTCCTTTGGACCATAGAGTTCGGGATGATCCAGCGCTTTGCATTGCGCACATTCACAGAATCCCGAGCCATCATTGGGACTGATGGAGGCGAGCACATCGTCCTTGGGGTCGTACCGCCTGCGAAGACTGCGCACAAACTGGGCCACGACCTCGGGGTTGCTGGTGCAGACTTGGCGGCTCATGCCGATGGTCTTGCCATCCTTGCCAGTCACAAAAGGCCGCCGTTCGCCACGAATCAGGGAGTACCATTCAGGATGATCCGCAAAATGCTTGTTGCCCTCCATGTGGCCAAACCACGAATGCGCGAAGCTGCTGTGTCCCCCAAAGCCAATGCCCAGCTTGTTGCGCATGTACCAGAGCGTGACCTCGCTACGGGTGGGGGAGGGGAGCTTGTACCACCAGATGTGGCGCCAGGAGAAATTGGGCTGGTCGCGCAGTTCCATGTTGGGTAGCACGATGGTGTCGCGCCGGGGAATGATCTCGCCCGAGGGCCCAGGCCAGAGCCAGCGCACTCCATAGGCCTTCTCGAGTAGCGTGTAGACGGCGAAGAGTGTGCCGCGCCGACTGGTGCGGTAGTTGAATTCGTACCCGTAGAATCCGGGCAGCTTGTCATAGTCGTCGCCCATGAGAA
>JAGLDW010000074.1 GCA_023145395.1 Lentisphaeria bacterium
CACCACGCCCCGAGGTATTCCATGGTCATGCGTTTTTTCGCCTTTCAGATGGTGTTTCTTGCTGCGGTTGCAGTGCCTGCCCAGGAGAAAGGGAAGGGCGGCAAGGCGCCCGTCGAATCGGTCCCCGTCGTGCGCAATGGAGGCTTTGAGCAGGGAGATGGGCAACCAGCGCATTGGCACCCTGTGGTCTATGGGGACGGTTTCACGCTAACCAGGGACGGAAGCATGGGGCATTCCGGGGCAGCCTGCGCCCGGCTCGTGGCCGTGCCCGGTCACGGCAACCGCGCCTGCTACGTGCAGATGACGAAGGCGTTCCGTCCACAGGGCGGTCTGCGTCTGCGTCTCTGGTATCGGGGGGAGGGCGTGGCGACCGGCATTCTCCGGCT
This sequence comes from Lentisphaeria bacterium, assembly GCA_023145395.1. Classification (GTDB taxonomy): domain Bacteria; phylum Verrucomicrobiota; class Lentisphaeria; order Oligosphaerales; family Lenti-02; genus JAGLDW01. The sequence goes on from JAGLDW010000074.1 coordinate 387, forward strand.
CCGGCCCGTGGGCGGGGGAAAGGAATACTACGCACGTCATTTTCGCTTGCCTCTGCCACAGACTGAATGGACGCAGCATGAAGAGGAGATCGCCGTTCCGGCACGGGCGCAGGAGGCGGGTGCGGTCGCGGTCGAGATCATTCTGTACCAACGGGGGAATGGCGTTCTGAACTACGACGATGTATCGCTGGAGTCGCTCGAGCGTTTCGAGCCGCGTTTCCGCAAGAGCCGGTCTTCCACCAGCTGCCCTTTTCGACCGGTGGATGGACGCATCTCATTGCAGAACCCACCTGACTTCTGGTGGCCGGCGCAGTTTGGCGTCGCGTCCTACACGCTGCAGCTCAGCCGGGATGCGGAGTTCGCGGAGGGTGCCGTCACGGAGATCAACGGGCTGAAGTACAACATCTATAGCCACAATGCCACGCTCGCGACGGACACCTGGCACTGGCGCGTCCGATACACGGACAGCGGGGGAGCGTCCTCCAAATGGACATCGACTCGCACCTTCACCATCTCGCCCGAAGCCACCCCGTTTCCCGTTCCCCCGGCGGACGAACTGTTCGAACGTGTGCCCAAAGACCATCCCCGGGTCTACGCCACAGCCGCGTCGCTCGAGAAGTTCCGGGCACCGTCGAGAGGTGCTCGCAAGGAATGGTTGGCTTCGTTCCGCAGACGCTGCGACGGATTTCTGAAATTGCCCGTGGACCGAGAGCCCAGCCAGGAATACGCCAACTATCGTGCGGGGGGGTTGGACACGTCCAAGGCCAAGTTGGGAAACAAATTACGCGGCGCGTCGGCGCGGGCGACCAGCCGCATGCGCGATCTTGCCTTCTGCTATCTGCTGAGCGGGGACGAACGCTATGGACGCAAGGCGGTTGAGCGCGCGGTCGAGATGGCCACTTGGGATCCGCAGGGCGTCACCAGCTACCACAATCACGACCAAGTGTTCCGCGACATCACCTGGAAACTTGCGACGACGTACGACTGGTGCCACGATCTGATGACGGAGGAGCAGAGGGCGGCGGTCCGCGCGGCGGTGGAGATCCGCGGCGAGGTGCTCTACCGCGATCTTGCCGAATCCACACCCATCACCGAGGCCCCGTACAATTCCCACGGCATCACCGCCTATGGCTTTCTCGGGGTCTGCGCCGTGGCGCTTGCACACGATTCCGAAGTGGCGGATCGCTGGTTCCGCTTTGTGGTGTCCACCTATCCGGCCATTTTTCCCCCGTGGGGCGGAGAGGAGGGTGGCTGGTGCCAGGGAGTTGGCTACTGGAAGTGGTCCGCCCCCTTCGCCTGGTATTTCTTCGACGCCCTGAAGTCCGCCACGGGATTCAGCATGTACGACAAGGCGTTCTGCCGCAACAACGGCTGGTTCAAGATCTACATGCATCCGCCCTGGTGCGACCGACACCATTTCGGCGATGGGAATCATGGGCGTCCGGGAGTCACCGATTCCTCCAACATGGCGCATTTGGCCAGCATGTACGGCAATCCCCACTACCAGTGGTACGCCAACAATGTCCCCTACACCTATTCGGGGATCTACAGCTACTGGTGGTATGACATGGACGCCCCCGCGCGGCCGCCGGTGGACATGCCCCAAGGACGCTACTTCCCCGACATCGGCTGGGCGGCCATGCACTCGGACTTGTCCGACCCCGACGATGTCATGCTCCTGTTCAAAAGCTCGCCCTACGGATCGTTCAACCACTCCCATGCCGACCAGAATCACTTTGTGCTCTACGCGTATGGCGAACCGCTGCTGATCGATTCCGGATACTACGACTACTACGGCAGTCCCCACGACAAGAACTGGACCCGACAGACCAAGGCCCACAACAATGTGCTCGTGAACGGCCAGGGGCAGGCTCTCTTCGACATGGACGCG
>JAGLDW010000740.1 GCA_023145395.1 Lentisphaeria bacterium
TCACAATGGGAAAGTCTTCACCACTGATCTTTCGAAAATGGTTTTGCAGTTCCACAGCGGCGAAACGCACCACCTGCGGCGCATCGCTGGAGATCACGATGGGTGCCACGCCCCGCCTAGCGACCTGTGCCTGTGTCATCGTGGCGAGAGCGAGCAGCACCGCCAGCCCCCCGACCAAAGAGAGTTTTCCCTCTGCAAGATCCCTGATTGTCATGGGTCGCATCAAGTCTGTTCTCCTGTGTGAAAAGGTCCGGTACGAAAGCGTCGTTTGCGCGGGAACCGCACTTCCTTGGCCTGGATCCAGACCTGGCTACTCACCATATCGTGCAGGTTTCAGGACGTTCGCCAGATACCGACAAGTATAGGTGTCTTTCCCAAAGGTTGTCAATTTGCATGCACCATTGAATCGACCGATTTGGTTGCGTCATTGCCTCAAGAGGCTCCTGCAAAACCCCACACGAGCCGCGTTGAGAGCCTCTCAAATGAAGCTTGCTTTCGAGCCTTGATTCCGGCCGACTCTCGGCTACATTCCAGTTCACCTCGCTCAAAACCGGGCGAAATGCAAAGATGTTTCTCCGATATGGCTGTGTGGAGAATCTGCGTCATTCCTAAGTAGCAAAAAGGCAACCACGTGAAAACAAGCAATCGAATCGTAGCGGCAGTATTTGGTCTGTTCCTTGGCGGATTCGCCTATTCCCAGGAGGCACCGAAATCGCTCGAAGACAAGGCCGCCTACCTGATCGGGCATCAGATTGGCTCCACTTTCAAGCGGCAGAATCTCCCGATCAAGATCGAAGAGGTGGCGCGTGGAATGCGTGAGGCGTTGGCGGGCAAGGAGCCCAGCATCCCGCCGCAGGAACGTCAGAAGGTCATGCAGGATTTCGAGAAGATGATGACGGCCAAGCAGGACCAGAAGGGTGCGGCGTTTCGTGCCGAGTACGCGAAGCAGAAGGGCGTGCAGAAGACGGCCAGCGGTCTGCTCTACAAGGTGCTGAAGGAAGGCAAGGGTACCCCTCCAAAAGCCACGGACACGGTCAAAGTCCACTACGCCGGCAAACTGACCAGCGGCAAGGAGTTCGACAGTTCCTACAAGCGCGGAGAGCCGATCGAGTTCCCCCTGAATGGGGTCATTCCCGGTTGGACTGAAGGCTTGCAGCTCATGAAGCCGGGCGCCAAGTACGAGCTGGTTATCCCCGGTGATCTTGCCTACGGCCCGCGTGGCAAGCCTCCGGTCATCCCCCCGAGCGCGACGCTTGTGTTCGAGGTGGAACTGATCGAGGTGAAGAAGTAGGACGACTTTTCGCCTATCACCTGAATCTCAACGCCCCGCTTCCGTCGGTCCTGGCGGAAGTGGGGCGTTCTTTTTCCAGGTAGTGCCTGCCCGGATTCCGACGATGGTCTCACCTGGAGGGAAGGCAGAGGGGAGGAGCGGGCCTCGGATCTTCTCTGACTCCTGTGCCCTCCCCGAAGGACCGTTCGCCGGATTCGGTCTGCCCGACTGTGGGCAGGGCGAAGCCGGCGAACTCTCTCTTCTTGCCTTCTCCGTGTCTCCGTGCCTCCGTGGTGAATCGCCTTCGTCTTCGGTTGGGGGCAGCGCACCTACTCGAACTGCGCACGTTCAAGTTGCGCGCACAGGCGAGCTCTGGTATACGGGAGCTCTGGGGGAGCAAGCAGGTTTGGCAGATCAGAGCCAGTTTGGGTCGCCGAACGTGCGTCTGCACCAGGCATTGTCCGTTGTTCCGCCCGGACTGCGGTGCCACTCAGCATGTCCGTCCACGTAGCCGATGTTGGCGCCGGTACCGTGCATTCGCCAGGTGCCTAGGTGGGTGGGTCTGTCGGATCGTCCCCGTCCCCAGCGCCCATCGCAGTTTGTGGAACGGTTGGTGCCACAGAGTCCCCGCTGGCCGATGCCATCACCGAACATGGCATGTTTGGTGGGATGCCTGATCGTGTTTGGCGCTCGCCCCAAGCACCCGGGATTGCTCTGCAGCAGTAGGGAAGGCGGTCTTCTGCATCATTGGTGTACAGATGGAAGGCTAAGCCGATCTGTTTCAGATTGTTGGTGCACGAGATGCTGCGGGCTTTCTGTCGGGCTTGCGAGAGCGCGGGCAACAGCATGGCGCGCGTGATGATAAAGAGAAAGGGCTCCGGTTTTCACCGGAGCCCTTTCTTGTTCTTTTTGGAGGTCTGCCTAGCTCATTTTTTCCTGCAGGCTGGGCACTTGCAGACGATTGTCTTGCAGTGGGTGCAGACCTGGACCGTGCCTCCAACTCCGGCACCGACATAGCTCTGGAGAGCATCGGCCAGCAGGGGGTCGACCTTGGAGACGGCTTTGCATGCAGGGCAGACGCATTTGCTGTACTTCACATCCTTGATTGCGGCAGTCTGCGTCTGCATGTTGCATCCTGGACAGACAGCGCAGTCTTGGTCCGTGGCACTCTTTCCCAAAGTCTGGCACCCCGTCGAGAAAACGAGCATCCCCAGACACAGAACTCCGAACGCGGTCCATACTGTTGCAGTTTTCATCTTTCTTCTCCGTTGATACGACTGTCTGAACAATCCAGACCCGAATTAGTGGCCTCTAACTATCATGTGTGACTCGAACGGGATGCACTTTGTTCCATACTCTGCGAACACTGTGGATTCGTGACGCCTCAGTTACGTGGGGACACGGCGGTTGAGGGCAACCGCCCTCCAAGTGCTTCAGGATGCCACTGGTGTTCGCTATCCTCGGTTATACCCCACGAGACTGAGGCGTTACGTGGATTCGGAGGGGGGGGGCTCAAAACGAAACTCGAAATGTGAGTGTTGGCGTCAATTCCCCCGATCACTGGTCACTTTCCCTCGTCCGAGCCTTTCGCAGAGGATTAGGCTACGCGTCGAGGGCGGCGAAGTCACCAAGCAGGAGCGCGCGTTTGGCGTCCATGTAGAAGCGGAAGTTGTCCCAGGAGACATCGGGTGGCGCCGTATGGTCGATAGTGGGGATGAATCCCCCCTCTTCGATGAGAGGAATGAACTCGCGCAGGTGTGCGCGGATGGCTTCGGGACCCTTGACGAGGACGCGTTTGTCCACGCCTCCCCAAAGGCGCAGATCTTTGCCGAACTGCTGCCGCCATTGCTGCGGGCTGACGTCCGATGCTCGTTCGATGGGCCAGATGACATCGACTCCGGCATCTAGCAGCAATGGGATCAGAACGGTGGGGTCACCGTCCGTATCGACCGCGAAGTGGCGAGTGCCATGCGAGCGGAAGAAATCGACCAGTCGTTTCATGTGCGGGAAGATGAACGTCCGATAGGTGTCGGGGCTGAGGAGGGGACCCGATTTCATCGACATGTCCTCATTGAGGCAGAAGTAGTCGATCTGCACCTTCTCCAGCACGGGGCGACTGGTCTCGATGATGAAGTCCGCGAAGAACTCCATCATTTCATGCATGAGATCCGGGTAGTCGTACCAGGCGAACGAAAGCGCTTCGGTCCCCATCCATTCGCGTGCTCGCCAATAGAAGCCGTTGGCTGCGCAATTGCGCCCCAGGACGAGAGGTATGTCCCGCGCCGAGGCCCAGCCGGCGTAGCGTTCCTCCAGGTCTGCCGGATAGCGTTCCGCCGCCCCTGCGATGAGGCGTTTCTTGACTGCGGGGAAATCCTCCGGCCTGCTGACGGGGAAGGAAAGGTACTGGTCCATGCACATGCGGGCGCCCCCGACGGTTCCGTCCTTGAGCGCCTTTGTGACGATGCCTTTTGTGTTCCTGGCGATCACGTACTCGTCCGTCTCCTCCAGCACTTCGCGCGGGTGGACTGGAAGGAAGCTGTAGTTCACGGGGATGAACTCTCGTTGATCCATGTCCAGCGCGGGTTCGCCCTTGAACCAGTCCCAGGTGAAATCGGCGATGGCGTCCGGCGCTTCCGCTTGCCAGCGTGCGCGTGTTTGCGCCCATGCGCCCAGTTCATGGTTTGGCCTGCGGTCGGAGGCGCGGTAGTCCATGCAGTCGAAAAAACGTTGTAGATCCGTCTTCATGCGTGTGAGCGTCCCTTTGTCTGACGAGCGTGTGTTGACGGTTCAGTCACATGCCATCCGGGCCGATGCGTTCGACGGGGATTGGCTGGAATCCGGGCACCTTCTTCCATATCGTCGATAGTTTTTCAAGGTCGAGTGTGCCGTTCGCTGCGGAGGCTGGCAGGAAGGGGAAGTCCGCCATGGCCCACTCGTGGTTGTTTCCGCGGGAGAGCCACTCCGGTTTGACGTTCTTGGCGAGGGCGAAGCTCTGCTTGCAGGCGATGAACACATTGTCGCACATGACATTCCCCATGGGCAGGAGAGGGTCTTCGTCAAGAACGCATGCCAGCCTCGGGTAGCGTTTGCGCCAAAGGGGGGATTGGTAGCCGAGTTTCTCGCACTTCGCCTTGAGGTTCCACGACCCGGGTTTGTCGAGCGTGATGCCCCGTGGACCACGCGCGTCCACATGGATGCCTTTGGGCATGTCGATGAAGATGTTGCCCACGATGACGTTGTCGCGCCCGCCACCGAGGAGCACGCCCCGGCCCACTCCGCCGAAGACGATGTTCCCAACCACCAAGTCCCCGCTGTCGCAGTCGTCCAGGTAGATTGCCTGGGATCCGGTTCCGTGATTGTTCGTGTTGCTGTGGATGTAGTTCCAGCGGACCACGTTGCCCCGCGAGGCCCAGTCTCTTCCCGTGTAGAATACTCCAACGTCGGAATAGAGGATGCAGACATGGTGGATCTCGTTCAGCTCAAGCACGTGTTCATTGCCGCCGTAGCTGACTCCGCCAGTTGGGCAGTGGTGGATCAGATTGTTCGCCACACGGTTCCCGCAGCCGCTGAGGATCACTCCGCGCCCCCTCATCCAATCGTGCCGACCTAGGTGGTGCAGGCGGTTTCCAACAACGGAACAATTGCCTTTTGTCAGCGTCTTGCGGTCGCCGGCGTTCATGGTCACGGCCATGGAGCCGGTGTTGGTGACCTCGCAGCGAATGACGTGGTTGTTGCTTCCGCCGTGGGACCGGATCCCATCCAGCCCCATGTTGCGGACAAGGCAGTTTTCGACGCGGACGTTGCTGCAGCCACCAAGCGAGATGGCGGAGTGGCAGCCATTCTCGAACACCAAATCGCGCAGGATCAGGTTGGAGGTGTTGCTGATTTTGAGCAGTGGCGCGCGGCAGATGGAGAGCCAGACGGGGGTCTTTGTCACATCGGAGGGCGGCCAGAAATACAGCCTGTTGGCCTGTCGGTCGAGATAGTATTCGCCGGGCCGGTCAAGCTCCTCGAACACGTGGAGTGCGTAGAAGTTGCGCTTCGAGTTCTTGCGCCGGGGATTGCCGATGCCATAGCCGTGCTTGACTGCGAAGCGAAGCTCGCGGGTCTCGTGGTCATAGCTGGCGACCTTGAGCGCTTCGTCCGCCCAGGCGTAGCACCAGAAGCCATGGAGATAGACCCCCCGTGAAATATCCCAGAACTTGGCTCGGTCGTTCGGGAAACGGAACGAACCCGGGCGATAGACTTCGCGCGTGACCCAGTGGATGGGATCGGACGCGCCGGGGTCGATGACTTCCGTGAAGGCGGTGAATCCTTCGTTTGGCCAGCGCGCCGATTGCATGGGCTCACCGCCAAAGAAGACCTCCTCGCATCCTGGGGCGCGGAATTTGTCCGGCATCGGGGCAAGGGCGGGGATGCCTTGGCTCTTCAGGTCGGCGACGAGAACGTTTCGCCGCGCTTCCT
>JAGLDW010000741.1 GCA_023145395.1 Lentisphaeria bacterium
ACCTTCCTTGTCGAGCGGTTCATTGTTGTTGCCGCACTTCGGCGACTGTATGCAACTCGGACAGCCTTCAACGCAAGGACATTCCCTCACAAGTTCCAGCGTTGCCCGCCACAATCGTTCAACCGCCTCGTAGCCCATATCGGCAATGCCGACACCGCCGGGGTACGCGTCATATACGAAGACCTGGGGCACGCTACCCACCCCACTCATCATCGACACACCACCGATGTCATTCCTGTCGCACAAGGCGAACAATGGCAGCACCGCGATAATCGAATGCTCGCACGCATGCAGTCCTCCTGCCAGGCTGGCATTGGACTTCTCCACCCGGGTGATGGCGTCCGATGTCACATCGAACCAGAAAGCCCTCGTCTGAAACGTGGTCTCAGGCAGGTCCAGTGGCTCCTCGCCAAGGTACTCCTCCGTGAACTGCCGTTTGCGTTTGAAAGCCACCACGTGAGTGGTCACCTCCACGTCGCCCAGGCACACGTGTACCTCTCCACACCACTTCTCCCTGCTGACAGCCGTGGGCCGGATGTCGGTCAATTCCCGTGCCTGCGTGTAGTAGTCAACATCCACGCGCTCGGCCCACGCAGTCCGCGCAGCCATATCAAGTTTGGTCACACGATAGCTGTCACCCTGGTGTAGATACACAGCTCCGGGATGCAGTTGTGACAGGGCCACCGCTCCATCCACGGTCTCCAGGAGACCACCTCCGGTGATGTCCATCACTTTGTACGACCCGCCCGTTGCACGTATGTTCACGCGCTGCGCCGGATAGGAAAGGCCCGGGTCAGGATATAGTTTCCCCCTCCTCAGCCGCAGCAGCCCGCGTTCCATCAAGCTATCAAGCAATCCCGGGGCATTCTCACCAATTTCGGACGCCTCTTCCGCCATCAACGGTCTCTCCCACGCGGCACACAACACATGAGGTTCAAGGATGTAGGGATTGTTCGGATTGAGTAGCGCTTCTTCAAACCGTCGCGAGAACAGGAAACCGGGGTTTCGCATCAGGTATTGGTCAAGAGGATTGTTCTGAGCCACAAGGACGCTGAGAGACGGATTCCCACTTCTACCACTTCGCCCCGCCTGCTGAAATGTGCTGGCGACATTGCCGGGATATCCGGCAAGCACGGTCGCATCCAGGTCGCCGATATCGACTCCCAGTTCCAGGGCACTCGTGGTCACGAGACCGTCCAGTCTGCCCTCAACGAAGTCCTGCTCTATCTTCCTTCTGTCCCCGGCCAGGTAGCCGGCCCTGTACGGACTGATGCGTGCAGCCAGCTCGACCGGCAATCGCTCGCGAGCATAGAGGTAAATCAGTTCCGCGAGTCGGCGCGTTCTTGCAAACACCAGGCTGCGCAGGTTACGAGCAATGAGCTTGCAGAGGAAGGAACTGGCTTCGCTGTTGTGGCTGCGACGCAGTCCG